>DAINND010000140.1:0-7974 GCA_036736065.1 Ilumatobacteraceae bacterium | reverse complement strand
GTGACCCGCTCGGGTACTTCAAGCCCGAGTTCATCAACCGCGTCGACGAGATCATCCGCTTCCGCGCCCTCAGCCAGGACGACCTGGCGAGCATCGTCGGCATCCAGCTCGGCCACCTGCGCAGCCGCATGGCCGACCGGCGCATCGCCCTCGAGGTGAGCGACGCAGCGATGGACCTGCTCGCCGAGGAGGGCTACGACGCCGCCTTCGGCGCCCGGCCGCTCAAGCGGGTCATCCAGCGCCAGATCAGCGATCCGGTGGCGATGCTCGTGCTCGAGGGCAAGGTTGGCGACGGCGGCACCGTCACCGTCGATGTCAGCACCGACGAGCACGGCCCCCACCTGACCGTCTGCGTCTTAGCGCGCGCACCCCGTCTGGGTCGGTTCCGGCTACACGACCGTATCCGCAGGTGGCGCAGGTGCCGCCGGCTCGAGTGGTTCGGCCGGTCCGGTCGGTGCTGCGGCACGACGATGACGGGCCCGCCGACGACGGATGAGCACCGTCACCACGGTGACCAGCACGATGAGCCCGAACGCCGTGCCGCCAGCGATCGCCAGCCGCTTCGTGCCGAGGGTGGCCGCCTCGTCGACGATGTCGACCGCGTCCGTCGCCGCGGCGCGCGCCCGCTCGTGGTCACCGGTTGCTGCTGCCTGCTTCGCCTCGTCGACCAGCGCGGGCACATCGGTGCCCCACAGCCCGATGGTCGCGAGCACGCCGTCGTCGCGCCCGTCGGCCTCGACCGCAGAGGCGACGATGTCGAAGGTCTCGATCTGCTCGTCGATCGCGGCCTCCACCTCGTCGAAGGACTCCTCGACGGCCTCGTAGTCGTCCTCGAAACCGTCCGGATGGTCGATGCCGAGCGCTGCGGCCTTGTCGACCATGGTGTCGCGGGCCGTGAGCACCTCGGCGGCCTCGTCGATCGCCGCGGCGGCTGCGTCGAAGCGCCACTCGCTCAGATGCCGGCGGACCACCACGGGCCCGGCCCACGTGCCACCGTCGTCCACCAGTTCGGCGTAGCGCTCGCGGGCGGCGTCGCGGTCGTCGAGCTGCTCCTGCTGGTCGGCGAGGGCCACATGCTGCTCGAACAGCTCACGCGCCCCGGTCGAGCCGCCGAGCTCGTCGACCAGGTCGAGGAACCGGCGCCAGTCGGTGGTGGTGGCGGTCACCTCCGGTGCGTCCTCGCCGACGTAGGCGATCGTGCCGGCGGCCACGGCGTCGAGCACCTCGCGCATCGCCTCGTCGCCCACCTCGTCGACGATCTGGCTCATCACGGCGAACGAGGCGTTGTAGCCGTAGGTCTCGCGCGCATCGTCGTCGCCGCCGAGGTCGAGGTCGGCCCAGCCGTTGAGCTCGACGGACCCGGGGTCGGACGGATCGATCGGGTCGGGGGCTTGCGGCATCCCTCCGAGCTGCTCGACCACCCTGTTCGAGTACACCTGGGCCAGTCCCTCGTTCACCCACCGATCGGTGAACCATCCGTCGTTGAACCACGCGTGCGACAGCTCGTGGAGCACCACCTCCTGGTCGAGCTCTTCGCCCACCTCGATCAGCAGCTCACGGGGGCTGAACCACCCGGCGTAGCCGTAGAGGTAGGGGGTGCTCGACTGGATCACCTCGAGGGTGCCCTCGAGCGGCCACGGCTCACCGATCAGCTCGGCGAGCGCGGGCACGCCGGTCTCGATCTGCTCCTTCACGAAGCTCTGCCAGACGCTGTCGCCCGGCCACGACAGCAGCTCGAACCGGGCCTCCCCGGCCGTTGCAGCAGCCCGGTCGAGCGCAGCGTCGTTGCGCGCCGAGACGACCACGACGAACCCGTCCGGGTCGGCGATCTCGTCGGCCGAGTAGACGGTGGCCCCGTCGACTCGCGAGGTGGTGACGGGATCACCGAACAGGTCGACGACGAGGCCGTCCGGAGCGACCACGCGCACGTTGACCCTGCCCCTGTCGCCCGTGCCGAACGCGCCGAACCCGAAGTAGGCGGGGTTCGCCCGCGTCGGGTCCGCGGCGCGCGGCGGCACGCCCACGATGTCGTAGGTGAGGGTGAACCGCTCGGTCTCGAGGAAGGAGAGGCGTTCCGCGAACTCGACCTGGTAGAGCACGTAGCCGGGGGCCTCCGTCACGGGCTCGGACGTGACTGCCAGGGCCCGGCCCGCGTCGTCGACCGCAGTGGCGTTCGCCGAGGCGGCAAGCGCGGGGATCGCGTAGCCGGTGTAGTAGCGCGAGTAGATCGTGTCGCCCTCGGTGCGATCGGGCACCACGTTGGTGACAGCCACCTCCACCACGACGCGCACCACACCTGCGGCGGGATCGATCGTGTAGGTGCTGGTGCTCGACTCCTCGAGGTCGCCGTCGGCGACCACCGTCGAGATCCCGGTCGGCGAGGCGACCATGCACCACGCGAGCGCGAACGACGCCAGCACCAGCTTCCTCAGCACGCGCCCACCGTACCGGCCCCCTCCGCCGCACCGGGATCGCAACCGGCCCTGAACCGGGCGTAGTGTCGCCCTCGATGGGGGATCCGGACGGGCCGTGGTCGAGCTTCGAGCCGTGCGCGCTCGACGCCGAGACGGCCGACGCGCCTCCACCACGGGCCACCATCGACCCCGACCGTGACCTCGGCTGGATGCGGCGCATGTGGCCGCTCCTGCGCGCCCGCTGGGTGGCCTTCTTCGGCTCACTCGCGCTGGCCCTGGTCGCGATGGTGGCCGGCGTGATGATCCCTCGGGTGCTGATGGATGCCATCGACCTGGCGCTGCGCGAACGCAGCGAGGCGCTGGCCGGGTTCGTGTGGGTGCTCATCGCCCTGGCCGTGGCTCGAGCGCTGCTCACCTTCACCTACCGCTTCACGCTCTACCGGGTTGCGTACGACCTCGAGCGCGACCTGCGGCTCGCGATGTTCGGCCATCTCACGCGGATGGACTTCGCCTTCTTCGACCGGGTGCAGGCCGGGCAGCTGATCTCGCGGGCCAACTCCGACATCCGTTCGGTGCAGATGTTCCTCACGTTCGCGCCACTCATCTCGCTCAACCTGCTCAGCTTCGTCGTCGCCGTGGCGCTGATGCTGTCGATCCACGTCGGGCTCACCCTCGTGGCGCTGTGCACGTTGCCGTTCACCTACCTCACCGGTTCGAAGCTGCGGAACATCTCGTTCCCGATGTCGTGGATCGTGCAGGGCCGTCAGGCCGAGATCACGACCATCGTCGACGAGAACGTGCAGGGCGTGCGGGTGGTGAAGGGCTTCGCGGCCGAGGAGCGCGAGCTCACCAAGTTGGCTCGTGCCGCGCAGCGCCTCCGGTGGGCCAACGTCGCGTTGAACGATGCGAGGGCGCGCTGGGGCCCCATCACCGAGAACCTGCCCCGGTTCGGCCTGGCCGGTGTGCTGCTCTACGGCGGGCTGTTGGCCATCGACGGCCGCATCACCGTCGGCGCCATCGTGGCGTTCAACGCGTACGTCCTGTTGGTGCAGGCCCCGTTCCGGTTCCTCAGCTTCATCCTCATCCTCGGCCAGCGCGCCGCGGCATCGGCCGGTCGGATCTTCGAGGTGCTCGACGAGCGGCCCGCCGTGGCCGACCGCCCCGGCGCCGTCGACCTCGTCGACGCGCGAGGCGAGGTCGTCTTCGACGATGTGCGCTTCGCCTACGGCGGGGCCGAGGGAACCCCGGTGCTCGACGGGTTCTCGCTGCACGTCCGCCCCGGCGAGACGGTGGCCATCGTCGGGCGCACCGGCAGTGGCAAGAGCACCGTCGCCCGGTTGCTCACCCGCTTCTACGACGTGCAGGCGGGTGCGGTGCGCATCGACGGCCACGACGTGCGCGACCTCACACTGACCAGTGTGCGCCATCACGTGGGCGTGGTGCTCGACGACCCGTTCCTGTTCTCGGCCTCGGTGCACGACAACATCGCCTACGGCGACCCGGGCGCCGACCGCGAGCGGGTGGAGGCCGCGGCGCGGGCCGCGCAGGCCGATGAGTTCGTGAGCCAGTTCGCCGACGGCTACGACGCCGTGGTGGGCGAGCGCGGCTACGACCTGTCGGGCGGCCAGCGCCAGCGGATCTCGATCGCCCGCACCCTGCTCGCGAACCCCGCCGTGCTGGTGCTCGACGACGCGACGTCGGCGATCGACGTGCAGGTCGAGCAGCTCATCCACGGCTCGCTGCACGAGCTGCGCGGCACGCGCACGATGATCTTGATCGCCCACCGCCTCTCGACGATCGCCCTGGCCGACCGGGTGGTGCTGCTCGAGGACGGCAAGGTGGTCGCCGAGGGCACGCATGCCGAGCTGCTGGCCGGTGAGCCGCGCTACGCCGCGGTGCTCGCCCGCGCGACCGACGGCGGAGATGCCACAGACCTGGGCCCGACCGACGAGGGGGCCGGGCGATGATGTTCGGCGGCCCTCCCGGCGGTGGCTTCGGCCCCGGTGGCGTGCAGACCAGTGCGGCGGCCGGCCTTCCCTTCGCCGGGGTGCCCGCCGAGCTGCGCGAACGAGCCGAGGCGATCCTGGCCACCGAGCCGAACCATCCTGAGCCCGATGTGCGTTTCGACCCGGTGCACTCGGACCGCCGGCCGTTCACCCTGCGCCGCTTCCTGGGCGGCCATCGGTTGGGTCTGCTCGGCGCCTTCGCGCTGGTGGTGGTCGAGACCCTCGCCCTGCAGGCCGGGGGCATCCTCACCCAGCAGGGCATCGACCGAGGCATCGCCGAGGGCGACCGCGGCGTGGTGGTGCTCGTCGCCGTGCTCTACGTGGTGTCGGTGGTGGTGGCCACGCTCACCGGTGCCTGGCGAGTGGCCTGGACCGGTCGCCTCGGCGAGCGGTTGCTGTACCAGCTGCGGCTGCGGGTGTTCGCCCACTTCCAGCGGCTGTCGGTCGACTTCTACACCGACGAGCGCGCCGGTCGGCTGCTCACCCGCATGACGAGCGATGTCGACGCGCTGCAGCAACTGTTCCAGGACGGCCTCGTCAACATCGTGGTGCAGGGCCTCACCGTGCTCGTGGTGGGCGCCATCCTGTTCGCGCTCGAACCCACGCTCGCGTTCGTCACGGTGCTCGCGGTCGTGCCCGCCCTGACCCTCATCACGCTGTGGTACCGCTCGGCGTCGGACCGCTCCTTCGCCACGGTGCGCGACCGCATCGCCGACGTGCTCGCCGACCTGTCGGAGACCCTGCAGGGAGTGCGCGTGGTGACGGCGTTCAACCGTCGCCGGCAGAACGTGATGGCCCACCGGGCGAGCGTTCGCCGGTACCGCGACGCCAACGTCACCACGGCCCGCCAGGGCGCCCTCTACGGCCCGGCCGCCGACCTCCTCGGGGCGCTCGGCCAGGTGGTGGTGCTCATCGTCGGCGGGAAGATGGTGCTCGACGGCGAGCTGTCGATCGGCACGCTCGCTGCGTTCGTGCTCTACCTGACGTCGTTCTTCGCGCCGATCCAGCAACTGGTGCAGCTCTACACCACCTATCAGTCGGGCAAGGCGGCGGTCACCAAGATCCGCGACCTGCTCGCCACCGAGCCCTCGGTGCTCGAGCGTGACGACGCCGCGGCGCTGCCGCCGATCGAAGGTCGCGTCGAGCTCGTCGACGTCAGCTTCGGCTACGTGGACGGGGTCACCGTGCTCGACCATGTCTCGCTCACGATCGAGCCCGGCGAGACGTTCGCCTTCGTCGGGGCCACCGGTTCGGGGAAGTCGACGATGGCCAAGTTGGTCACCCGCTTCCACGACCCGACCGCTGGTGCGGTGCGCATCGACGGCCACGACCTGCGCGACGTCACACTGGCCTCGCTGCGCAGCCAGCTCGGTGTGGTGCCCCAGGAGCCGTTCCTGTTCGCCACCACCATCCGCGACAATGTCGCGTTCGGCCGCCCGGACGCCACCGACGACGAGGTGCGCGCCGCGTGCGAAGCCGTCGGCCTCGGTGAGGTGATCGACCGGCTATCGCACGGGCTCGACACCGTGGTGCACGAACGTGGCGTGTCGCTGTCGAGCGGTGAGCGGCAGCTGCTCGCCCTGGCCCGAGCCTTCCTGGCGCGCCCTCGGGTGCTGGTGCTCGACGAGGCCACCTCGAGCCTCGACCTCGAGAGTGAGACCGTCGTCGAACGCGCCCTCGATGCCGTGCTCGAAGGCCGCACGGCGATCGTCATCGCGCACCGGCTGGCCACGGCGATGCGTGCCGACCGGATCGCCGTCGTCGAAGCGGGTCGTGTCGTCGAGCTCGGCTCACCAGCCGAGCTGCGCGCCCTCGGCGGGCGCTGGGCCGAGATGGAAGCGACCTGGATGCGCCACGCAGAGACGTGAGCGGCGGCGCGGGCGGTCAGTCGGCGACGAAGCGGAACGCGCCCGCCAGGTAGTCGATGAACGCCGGGGACACGCCCTCGGCGAGCAACACCTCGCGAGGCACCGGTGCGCGGCGGGGGACGAAGCCCGGGTCGGCCAGCACCTGCTGCGGGTAGTCGTGGTGCAAGATCGCAACCCTGCCCAGCACCGCCACGTCGATGCCGAGGTCGAGCACCCGTCGGGCATCGGCCGGGTCGTGGATCTTGCCGGCGACACCGAGGCGCGCCGACCCGCGATCCCACGAGGCCACGGTCTCGGCCAGCGTGCGGCCGTGGTGCGCCTCCTCGACGGGCTCCTTGAAGCAGTCCCACAGCGACATGTCGATCAGGTCGACGCGCCCGTCGGCGCCGAGTTGCTCGAACACCGTGCGCACCTCGTCGAGCGCCATCCCGAACCGCTCCGGTGACAGCCGCACGGCGAGCGCGAACTGTGGCCCGCACGCGGCGCGCACACCGTCGACGATCTCGAACAGCAGTCGGCTTCGGTTGGCGAGCGACCCGCCGTAGTGGTCGGTGCGCCGGTTGAGCTCGGCCGACAGGAACTGGCAGATCAGGTAGCCGTGCGCGCCGTGCAGCTCCACCCCGTGGAACCCGGCCTGCTCGGCGCGTCGCGCGGCGGCGACGAAGTCGGCCACCACCTGCTCGACCTCGGCGGTGGTGAGCGCCCGCGCGCCGGTCTCCGGATCGTCCGACGGGCACACCGGCTGGGTGTCGATCAGTTCGGCGGGGGAGCGGTTGCCCGCATGGTGGAGCTGCATGTACGACACCGTGCCGGTGGCGTTCAGGTCGCTCGCCAAGCGGGCGAGCCCGGCCACGTGCTGGTCGCCGAACACGCCCAGTTGGCCGGCGAACCCCTGGCCCACGGCCTGCACGTGCGCCGCGCAGGTCATCGTCAACCCGAACCCGCCGTGGGCGCGCATCGCCAGCCAGTGGTGCTCCGCGTCGCTCAGCGTGCCGTCGGCGTGGCTCTGCTGGTTGGTGAGCGGGGCGAGCATGAACCGGTTGGCCATGGCCGGGCCGTGGGTGAAGGTGACGGGGTCGAACAGCGATGTCATGGCAGGCCTCCGCTCGGACTGTAGGCGTATCGGGGCCGACCGGCAGCTTCCCGGCGGCCGCAGCCAGGGCTACGGTCGGGCCCATGGACCTCGTCGACGCCCTGCAGTTCCTCGCGCCGCGCCGCAACGGTGTGCTCGCGACCCAGCGCCGCAACGGCCGTCCCCAGCTCTCGAACATCACCTACCACCTGGGCGGCGACGGGCTGGTCCGCATCTCGATCACGGCGACGCGCGCCAAGTACCACAACCTGGTGCGTGACCCGCGGGCGTCGCTGCACGTCGCGGCCGACGACTTCTGGAGCTACGTCGTGGTCGACGGCGACGTCGAGCTGGCACCCGTGGCTGCCGACCCGAACGACCCGACGGTCGACGAACTGGTCGCCTACTACCGCGAGCTCGCCGGTGAGCACCCGAACTGGGACGAGTACCGGCTGGCGATGGTGAACGACCGGCGCACGCTGGTGCGCCTCACCCCGACCCATGTGTACGGGATGGTTCCGCAACCCGGCTGATCGCGTCGGCGACGACCAGCACCCGGGCGCAACGGTGGGTGTCCTCGCCGGTCACGGCGTGCGCCTCACCGGGCGCCCTCA
>DAINND010000139.1:7660-7979 GCA_036736065.1 Ilumatobacteraceae bacterium | reverse complement strand
GTCCGTTGACCTTGGCCCAGATGCAGCTGTGCCCGACCTCCGTGTGCACGGCATAGGCGAAGTCGACCGGGCACGACCCCTTCGGCAGCGGCACCCCCTTGCCCTTGGGGGTGAAGCCGAAGATCTCGTCCTGCTCGAGGTCGCTCTTCAGGTTCTCCATGAAGGCCGCAGGGTCGGCGAGATCGGACTGCCAGTCGATGATCCGGTTCAACCAGTCGATGTCGTGGGCCGCTGCATAGTCCATGTAGGCCCAGTGGGCCGCCCCGCCCCATTCGGCGCGCGGGTGCATCTAGCGGGGTCTGATCTGGACCTCGAACAC
>DAINND010000139.1:0-7650 GCA_036736065.1 Ilumatobacteraceae bacterium | reverse complement strand
GCCGCCGGGCCCGATCACCGTCGTGTGCAGGCGCTGGAAGAGGCTGAACTTCGGCATCGCGATGTAGTCCTTGAAGCGACCCACCACCGGCGTGTAGTTCCCGTGGATCGATCCGAGGGCTGCGTAGCAGTCCTTCACCGAGTCGACGATCACCCGCAGCGCCACCAGATCGAAGATCTCGTCGAACTCGCGCCCCTTCTGGACCATCTTTTCGTAGATGCTCCACAGGTGCTTGCCTCGCCCGGTGACCTCGGCCTGGATCCCCACGGCGGCGAGCCGGCTGCGGTCCTCGGAGATCGCCCGCGCCAGGTAGACGTCGCGCTCGGGCGTCCGCGTGCTCACCAGGTGATCGAGCTCGGCGTAGCGCTTGGGCGCGAGCGATGCGAACGACAGGTCCTCGAGTTGCTGCCTCACCTCTTGGATGCCGAGGCGGTGGGCCAGTGGCGCATAGATGTCGAGTGTCTCCTGAGCGATGCGCTGCTGCTTCTCGCTCGGCATCGCTGCGATCGTGCGCATGTTGTGCAGACGGTCGGCCAACTTGATGATGAGCACGCGCAGGTCGCGCGCCATCGCGACCAGCATCTTGCGCATGGTCGCAGCCTGCTGGGCCTCCTTCGAGTCGAACTGGATCCGGTCGAGCTTGGTCACCCCGTCGACGATCGCCGCCACCTCCGAGCCGAACTCGCGCTCGACGTCGGAGAGGGCGATCTCGGTGTCCTCGACCGCGTCGTGCAGGAGCGCTGCGGCGAGCGAGACATCGTCGAGGCCGATGTCGGCCACGATGCGCGCCACGGCCAGAGGGTGGTTGATGTAGCTCTCCCCGCTCGACCGGGTCTGGTGGCGGTGCGCCTCGTGCGCCACCTCGTAGGCACGGCTGATCAGACCGACCGGCGCCTTCGGGCGCCTGCGCCGATAGGCCGCGAGCAAGGGAGCGAGCTCGTCGGCGGGCGTCGGCTGGTGCCGGCGCCACGGCAGCACACGGTCGACCGTCGCCACGGCGCCTCCTAGTACCGCGCCAGGGACTCGAGCCGCCGACCCGACAACCGGGAGCGCCCGTCCAGTGGCTCGATCTCGATCAGCACGCCGACACCGACGACCCGTCCACCGAGCTCATCGACCAGCCGGCAGGTCGCCGCGGCCGTGCCGCCGGTGGCGAGGACGTCGTCGACCACCAGGACGTGCTCGCCGGGGCGGATGGCGTCGCGGTGGATCTCGAGTTGGTCGGTGCCGTGCTCGTGGCGGTACTCCTCACGCACGACCGCCCACGGGAGCTTGCCCGCCTTGCGGACCGGGACGACCCCGGCCCCGAGCCGATAGGCGACGGGGGCGCCGACGATGAAGCCGCGCGCCTCCATGCCGAGGACCCGGTCGACGGAGACATCGGCGAAGCGGGCCACGAGGCCGTCGCTCGCCCTCCCGAACGCCGGGCCGTGGCCGAGCAGCGGGGTGATGTCGCGGAAGCGCTCCCCCGGCTGGGGGTAGTCCTCGATCTCACGGACGAGTCCCGAGAGCCAGCTGATGTCGTCGGACATGGTGGTCAGGGTACCGTCCGGCAGCTCGTCCGGTCAGCGCCGCTTCTTCTTGCGCGGCCGCGGCGGATGGGTGAGCACGGCCTCCGGCGACGACGACGCAGCGATCGTGCCGAGGTCGATGTCGTCCCCGGCCAACTGGCGCGCCCGAGCGAGCTCACGACGGTGGCCCTCGGGCGAGCCACCGAGGACGAGGCGCTCGAGCTCGGCGCCCGTGACGTGCTCGCCGCGGGTGCTGCGGTTCGCGTGATCGCGCATCTTCAGGATCACGTAGAGGGGAGCAGCGATGAAGATCGACGAGTACGACCCGATCAACAAGCCGATGAGCAGGGCGAGCGCGAACTCCTGGAGGGCGGTCGCACCGAGCAGCCACGCCCCGACGACGAGCAGCGCCAGCACCGGCAGCACTGCGGCGATGCTGGTGTTGATCGACCGCATCAGGACCTGGTTCATCGAGACATTGAGGATGTCCGGCTGGCCGAGGCGACTGCCCGCGAAGCGCGGCTCGTTCTCGTTGATCTTGTCGAACACCACGATGGTGTCGTAGAGGGAGAAGCCGAGGATCGTGAGGAACGAGACCACGGTGGCCGGTGTGAGCTCCAACCCGAACAGCGAGTAGATGCCGACGCTGATCACGACGTCGTGGAGCATCGCGATGATCGCCGCGAGCGCCATGCGCCACTGGAACTTCCAGCTGATGTAGATCATCACCAGGGCGAGGAAGATCACGAGGGCGCGTACCGCCTTGTCCGTGATGCTCCGACCCCACGAGGCGCTGACCTGGGTTGTCGAGACCTCCGCGACATCGACGCCGGCCGCGTCGGCCAGGGCCTGTTGCACCGTCACGACCGTGTCCTGCGGCTGGTCGCCGACCTGGACCCTGAGCCGGGTGCCACTGTCGGAGGTGAGCTCCTGCGCCTTGGCCGAGCCCCCGTCGATGCCCTGCCCGTCGAGCACCTGCCGCACCTCGTCGACGGTCAAGTCGGCCGACGGGACCTCCCAGGCCACCCCACCGCGGAAGTCGATGCCCAGGTTCAGGCCCTGGGCCAGCAGCGACACGATCGTGACGAGGATGAGCACCCCGGATGCGATGAAGCCGATCTTCCGCTTGCCCCAGAAGTCGATCGCCGTCTCTCCGTGGTAGAGCCGGCCGAACGGGCCGCGACGGCGGTGGGGGACGTCGGCGGCCGGCGTCGCCGTGGGCTCCAGCATGTCGGTCATGACGCACCTCCTTGGGGCGCAACGACGGCGGGCGCCGACGGAGCCGTCGACCGGATGCCGATCACGTTGTGCCGGGTCATCCAGTCGGAGCGGGCCAGCAGCAGCACGACGGGCCTGGTGAAGAAGTAGGAGACGACCAGGTCGATGATGGTCGACAGCCCGAGGAAGAAGGCGAAGTTCCGCACCGCGCCGACCGTGAGGTACCACAGGGTGAAGGCGCCGATGAACGACACCACGTCGGCGATCAGGATCGTCCGCCACGCCCCCTCGAAGCCGCGTTCGGCGCTGTTGCGCAAGGTGCGACCCTTGCGCACCTCGTCCTTCAGGCGCTCGAAGTAGACGACGTAGGAGTCGACCGTCACGCCGACGGACACGATGATGCCCGCCGCACCCGACAGTGACAGCGCGAGCCCTTGGGTTCGCGACAGCAGCGAGATGATGCTGTAGAGGATGGCGCCCGACACGGCGATGCCGAACACCACGACCAGGCCGAGCCAGCGGTAGTAGAGCACGAGCAGCAACAGCACCAGGCTCACCCCGATCGCGCCGGCGATGAGCGCGGCGCGCAGCGAATCCTTGCCGAGCGTCGGTGAGACGTTCTGCACCGACTGGGTCTCCATGCGCACCGGCAGCGATCCGCTCTTCAGCACACGGGCGAGGTCGCGGGCCTCCTGCTCGGTGAACTGGCCGGTGATGTCGACACCCGTGGTGAAGCTCGGCTGGTTCACCGTGGGCGCCGACACGATCTCGCCGTCGAGCTCGATCGCGAGCTGGCCGGACGGGCATGAGGAGTCGCGGCTGAAGCACGCCGAGGCGAGCTGGTTCCAGACACCGACACCGTCGGCGGCGTCACGCAGGCTGACCCGCACACCCCAGCCGCCCTGGACGATGTCAGCGGCAGCGTCGCTCTCGAACACCGCTCCCGTGCCGCCGGACGGGCCGACCAGGCACTGGCCTCCGCCACGCAGCGGGAGGACCTGCTGCTGGGTCGGGTCCGACAGCACCGGGGTCGGCTCCACCGGGGTCTGCGTGTCGGGAGCGACCGTCGTGGTCGCCCCGTCGGCGGGAGCTGTGGTCGACGACGCGACCGACGTGTCGGCAGGCGGCACCGTCGTGGTCGCCGAGGTGACCGCCCGGGAGGGCCCGGGGGACGCCGTCGTGGTGGGCGCCACCGTCGTCGAGGTGTCGCCCGGGACGGTCGTCGTGGTCGCCGGGTCCGGCTCACCGCCGATGCACCCCTGCACGGGGCGGAGGTAGACCTGACCGGTCACCTGGACGAGCTGGATCGCCTCCTGCTGGTCCTTGACACCGGGCAGGTTGACGACGATCGCGTCACCCTGGCGGAGGATCTCGGGCTCAGCGACACCGAGCGCGTCGACCCGGTCACGGATGCGCTCGACCGCCAGGTCGATCGACTCGTCGTCGTAATCGACACCCTTCTCGCCGAGCGGCTGCTGGGTGACCGAGATGCCGCCTTGGAGGTCGAGCCCGAGCGCCGGCTGGTTGCCCGCGAGCAGCGTGGCGAACAGACCGCCGAAGGCGATCGTCAACAGGATCGACAGCGCGACGATGAGCCGTCGACGCATCAGGAGCCGGCCGGGGTCTCGTCGGTCGACGACGGCTTCACCGGCCGACCGCTCTCGCCGTCGGGCTGGTGGCTCGGCGCCCCGCCCGCCTCACCGGCGGCGGTGTCGACCTTGCGCTGCACGGCGGCACGGGCGACGCGGATCTGCACGTCGTCGTCGATCTCGAGCCACACGATGTCACCGTCGAAGCCCGTGATGAACCCGTAGACACCCGACGTGGTCATCACCTCGTCGCCCACGCTGATGGAGGCCTGCATGGCGGCCTGCTCGCGCTGGCGGCGCCGCTGGGGGCGGATCAGCAGAAAGTACATCGCGACAGGGATCAGCAAGAAGATGCCGAGCTGCACGAGAGCGGCGCCGGTGGAGGCGCCGGAGGTCTGGCCGGTGGCAAGGACGGTTGCGTTCATGAGGTTCCCAGACTGAGAGGGCGAGGGCCGGTTCCCGGCCGGGGCGGATTCTATCGACCGACGACCCCGACGAACCGGTCAGGCCCACACCTCGAGCACCTCGCGCCGCAGGCGGTCGAAGGTGCCCGCAGCGATCGCCAGACGCATCCGGTGCATGAGCTGCAGGGTCCACGAGACGTTGTGGAGGCTCACGAGACGTGCCGCCGTGGGCTCGCCCACCTGGAACAGGTGGCGCACGTAGCCCCGGCTGTGGCGTGCGCACACCTCGCACGCGCACGTCGCATCGATGGGGTCGTCGCTCAGCGCGTGCGCGGCGTTCTTGACGTGCACCTTGCCCGTCGACGTCAGCGCGGTGCCGTGCCGGCCGAGCCGGGTCTGCATGACGCAGTCGAACTGGTCGACGCCGAGGCCGACGGCCTCGACCAGGCTCGCCGGGTCGCCGACCCCCATCAGATACCTCGGACGGTCGGCTGGGAGGTGGGCGATGGCAGCTGCGAGCGCAGGAAGCATCTCCTGCCGGGTCTCTCCGACGCTCAGCCCGCCGATTCCGTACCCGTCGAAGTCGAGGGCCACGGTCCGCTCGGCGCTCTCCGCGCGCATCACCTCGCTGATCCCGCCCTGCACGATGCCGAACAGCGCCTGATCGGAGCGGTGGTGCGCCGCCCGGGCCCGCGCCGCCCAGGCGCTCGTGCGCTCGACGGCGAGACGGATGACGTCCGGCGGCGAGGGCAGCGGCGGGCACACGTCGAGCACCATCTGGATGTCGGCGCCGAGCAGCTCCTGGGTGTGCACGGCGCGCTACGGGGTGAAGCGGTGCCGCGAGCCGACGTAGGTGCTGCGGAACGTCACGCCGTCGTCATCGACCTTGGGGTCGAGGGAGAACACCTGGAAGCCGCCGGAGTCCGTGAGCGTGAGACCCCCCCAACCGGCGAATCGGCCGAGGCCCCCGAGCTCGGCGATGGTCTGGGCCCCCGGACGAAGCATCAGGTGGTAGGTGTTGCCGAGCACGATCTCGGCACCGAGCCGCTCGTAGTCGGCGGCGCTCAGGTACTTGATCGCTCCCCTCGTGCCGACCGGCATGAAGCACGGCGTCCGATAGGTGCTCCGCACCGTGGTCGCCGTGGTGGCCCGAGCAGCGCCGTCGACGTGCTCGATGGAGATGGTGACAGGGTGCATGGGGCCTCAGGTCAGATGGCGATCGAGCAACATGGCGTCTCCGAAGCTGAGCATCCGGTAGCGCTCGGCGAGCGCTGCGCCGTAGAGCCGACGCCACCGCTCGCCGACGAACGCGTCGATCATCATGATCAACGTGGTCCGTGGCAGGTGGAAGTTGGTCATCATCACGTCGACGACCTTCCACTCGTACGGCTGGTGGATGAACAGCCGAGTCCGGCCTTCGAGCTCGCCGAAGGTCGCCGCGCTCTCGAGCGCGCGCACGCTCGTGGTCCCGATGGCCACCACCCGGCGGGCCGCCCGACAGCGCTCCATCACGTCGGCGGGGACGTTGTAGCGCTCACTGTGCATCTCGTGCTCGCGAGGATCGTCGGAGCTGACCGGCTTGAACGTGTCGAGGCCGACCACCAGCTCCACCCGGGCGAGCTCGACCCCACGCCGGTCGAGGCGCTCGAGCAGCTCGGGCGTGAGGTGCAGCCCTGCCGTCGGTGCCGCCGCCGAGGCGGGCGCTGCCGCGTACACGGTCTGGTAGCGATCGGGGCTCTCGAGCGGTGTGGTGATGTAGGGAGGAAGGGGCATCTCACCGTGCTCCCCGAGCAACGCCAGTGCGTCACCCTCGCCGAGGATGGTCACCTCGGTGGTGTCGCCCGCAGCGGTGCGGCGGCCGATCTCCACCAGTTCGAGCCCGGTCGAGGTGACGAGGCGCTCCCCCTGCTTGAGCTTGCGTCCCGGCCGCACCATGGCCTCCCACACCCGCCGCGTGGCATCGATCGGTTCGAGCAACAGCACTTCGGCCGACCCGCCGGAGTGCCGGCTCAGCCGGAGACGGGCCGGGATGACCCTCGTGTCATTGACCACCAGCAGATCGCCGTCGCCGAGCAGGGAGTCGAGGTCGCGGACGTGACGGTGCTCCGGGGGCGCGCTGCCACGATCGACGAGCAGCCGAGCTGCGTCCCGCGGCTCGACCGGAACCTGTGCGATCAGCTCTTCCGGCAGTTCGTAGTCGAAGTCGTCGAGATGCATGGCACGGCAAGGCTACGGCCGGGGCACCGCTCCTGTGCCACGATGCAGCCATGCGCACCGAGCACGTCACCTGCGGCACCGATGGCGAGATGGCCCTCCACTGCTGGGAGCCCGAGGGCGAACGCGTCGGCTCGGTGCTGTTGATCCAGGAGATCTTCGGGGTGGGCCCCTACATCCGTGCCGTCGCCGAGCGCCTGGCTGCGGCCGGCTACGTCGTCGGGGCCCCCGACGTCTTCTGGCGCTTCGCTCCCGGCTGGGCGAGCGACCACTCCCCCGAGGGCCTCGCGGCGTCGGTCGCGGAGGTCAGCAAGCTCGACGGTCCGCAAGCGATCGCCGACTGCACTGCCGCGCTCACCCATCTGGCGGCGATCGACGGCGTGGACCGGGCCCCGGCAGTGCTCGGCTTCTGCCTCGGCGGAACCATCGCGTGGGGTGTCGCGGCAGCGGGCGACCCCTGCTGCTGCGTGAGCTACTACGGGTCGAACGTGCCGAACATGCTCGACCTGGTCGGCCAGGTGCGTTGCCCCACGCTGTTCCACTTCGGCAATGCCGACCCCTACCTTCCGAACGAGGGTGTCGAGGCCCTGAACGCCGCGATCGCCGGTCGCGAGGGCTTCATCATCAACGTCGAGCACGCCGGGCACGCCTTCGCCAACCACGAGAGCGAGATGTTCTGGAACGAGTCAGCCGCCAAGGCCGCCTGGGCCAAGC
>DAINND010000138.1:0-8052 GCA_036736065.1 Ilumatobacteraceae bacterium | reverse complement strand
CCGCGCCGCGCGTCCGAGCCACGGCGAAGTGGCCGGCGAGCCTGGGGCTGGTTGCGGCCGCGGCCACCGGCGGGGTCGTGCTCACCCGCATGCTCACCTCCGCGATCGACTACTACTGCAACGTCGACGAGATCGGGGTGAAGGACGGCTGCGACGAGGGTCGACGGCTGCGCATCCAGGGCAGCGTCGAAGAAGGTTCGGTCAGCCAGGACGCCGGTGTGACGACGTTCCTCGTCAGCTTCAACGGCGTCGAGATGCCGGTGCGCTACGAAGGTGACCCGGGCGGCGTGTTCCAGGAGTGCATCCCTGTCGTGGTCCATGGGCGCTTGCGCGACCGCCCCACGGGGGACGGCTCCGTCCAGCAGGTGTTCGAGGGTGACCGCATCGAAGTGAAGCACTCCAACGAGTACGTGGCCGCCAACGAGGACCGCCTCGACGCAGCGGAGGACGCGTGCTCGCTCAAAGTGTGATCGGCCTGCTCGGCAACTCGGCGCTGATCGACGGCCTCGTCGCGTCGATCTTCGGCGCCGTCGTGACCGCGGGCGGCACCGTGCGCAACGACGGGCGCGTGCTGCGCAGCGCGCCGAACTATGCCTGGCTGGCGGTGACCTCGGCCGTTGCCGCCACCGTGCTGATGCTCGTCGCGCTGCTCACCTACGACTTCTCGCTGGCGTACGTCCAGCAGGTCGGCTCGCGGGCCACGCCCTTGCTGTTCAACATCACGGCCCTGTGGAGCGCGCTCGAGGGCAGCCTGCTGCTGTGGCTCGCCGTGCTCGCGGCCTACACGGCGGTCATCGCCCACCGCTACCGGTCGCGGATCACCGACCCGCTCATCGGGTGGGCGATGGTGACGATGTTCGTCGTCACCGCCTTCTTCTTCCTCCTCGCGTTCATCCCGGGTGACGTCTTCGCCCAGGGCGCCACGGGCGTCACCGACGGCCCGGGCCCCAACCCGCTGCTGCAGAACCACGTGCTCGTGCTGTTCCACCCACCGATCCTCTACCTCGGCTACGTCGGCTTCACCGTTCCGTTCGCCTTCGCGATCGGCGCACTGGTCACCGGCCGGGTGGGCGAAGGGTGGCTCATGGAGATCCGACGCTGGGCGCTGTTCGCCTGGGGCTTCCTCGGCATCGGCATCCTGCTCGGTGGCTGGTGGAGCTACGAGGTGCTCGGGTGGAGCGGCGTGTGGGCCTGGGACCCGGTCGAGAACGCGAGCCTGCTGCCTTGGCTCACCGGTACCGCCTACATCCACTCGGTGCTCGTGCAGGAGCGCCGCGGCATGTTGCGCGTGTGGAACCTGAGCCTGCTGGTGAGCACCTTCGCGCTCACCATCCTCGGCACGTTCCTCACCCGCAGCGGCATCGTCAACAGCGTCCACGCCTTCGCCGACGGCAAGGTCGGCCCCTGGCTGCTCGCGTTCTTCGCGCTGATCAGCATCGTGTCGCTCTCGCTCATCGCCTGGCGGGGTGACCGGCTGCGCTCGCCCGGCGCGATCGACTCGGCGATGTCGCGTGAGGGTGCCTTCCTCGCCAACAACGTGCTCTTCACCGTGTTCGCCTTCGTCGTGCTGCTCGGCACGGTGTTCCCGCTGATCATCGAGGTGCTCGACGACCGCCAGATCGCCGTCGGCCAACCGTTCTTCGACCGGATGACCGTGCCCATCGGCCTGGTGCTGCTGTTCCTCATGGCCGTCGCCCCGGTCCTGCCGTGGCGCAAGGCGAGCGACGAGCTGCTGCGCGACCGGCTGTTCGCGCCCGCCTGCCTGGGCGTGCTGTGCCTGCTGGTCGCCGTGCTGACCGGCGCCGACAAGTGGGCGTCGCTCACGGCGTTCGCCCTCGGCGGGTTCGCCGCCGGCGCGGCGCTGCGCCAACTCGTGCTCGCCACGCGGCGGCAGGGGTGGCGCGGCCTCGTGGGCCGGGCCAACGGCGGCATGGTCGTGCACCTCGGCGTCATCCTCATCGCCGTCGCGCTCGCTGCGTCGAACGGCTACACACGCGTCGCCGAGTTCACCATGGTCCGCGGCGAGCCGGTGGAGTTCGCCGGCCACACCTTCGAGCTGGTCGAGGTGCGCGAGTTCACCGATGAGCGCGCCCGCGGCATCAAGGCCGATGTCAGCATCGACGGTGGCCAGGCCTATGCGCCGGCGATCACCCGCTTCACCAAGATGGGCATGGACGTCGGCACCCCGAGTGTGCGCACCGGGCTCACCTACGACATCTACCTCACGCTCGAAGCGATCGCCGACCCCGGTGCGAACGAGGCCCAGGTGCGCGTCTTCATCAAGCCGCTCATCCTGTGGATGTGGATCGGCGGCGGGCTGATGGCCCTCGGCACCGGGCTCGCCGCGTTCCCCGGCCAGCGTCGCCGACCGACCGACCCGACGTCGGCGCCGGTGCCCGTGGCCCCCGAGGAGCCGGCGCGTGTCTGAGCCGGTCGCCAGCGACGCCGCTCCGGGGCGCCGCACCCGGGTCGCCCCGTTCGTCGTGCTCGCCGTCGCCATCGTGCTGGCGGGGTTGTTCGTGGTGCTCGCGCAGAGCGAGCGGGGTGGCGACACGATCTCGTCGTTCCTGATCGGCAAGCCGGCCCCGACGGCGACGGGCACCACGCTCGACGGTGAGCCGTTCGACCTCAGCCGGCGCAAGGGCAGCTGGGTGGTGCTCAACTTCTTCGACCCCACCTGTGTGCCGTGCGTGAACGAGCACCCCGAGCTGGTCGCGTTCGACGAGCAGCAGGGGGCCCGGCCCGACGGGGCCGAGCTCTACACCATCATCAACAAGGGCTCCGACGAGTCGGTCCGCGAGTTCTTCGCCACGAACGGCGGCGACTGGCCGGTCGTCAGCGACCCGCCCAGGGCGATCTCCGTCGCGTTCGGCGTGGCCCAGGTGCCCGAGACCTGGATCATCGACCCGAACGGCATCGTCCGGCAGCGGATGGCCGGTGAAGTGACGGCGGAGTTCCTCGGGTCGTACCTGCAGCAGTTGCGCGAGGTGGGTTGATGGCATCGACTGGATGGAAGCAGCTCAAGCAGCGCGGGGCGGCGTGGGCGGTGCTCGGCGCCGTGGCCATCGCCCTGCTCGCGATCGGGGTCTCGAACGACGCCGGGCCGCGTTCGCCGGAGGAGCGGATCGAGGAGATCACCAAGCGCCTGGCCTGCCCGATCTGCGACGGTGAGAGCATCTTCGAGAGCCGCAACAACGCCTCGGTGGCGATCAAGAACGAGATCCGCGCCCAGGTGGCCGACGGCGTGCTGAGCGACGACGAGATCATCACGTTCATCGTCCAGCGCTACCAGTCCCAGGTGCTGCTCGTGCCACGCGCCGACGGCATCGACGCATTGGTCTGGATCCTTCCCGTCGTCGCCTCCGTCTGCGCCGTGGCCGGCCTCGCCGTCGCGTTCCGACGCTGGCGCGACGCTGCGGACGACATCCCCACCGACGACGATCGCGAACTGGTGGCGGCGGCCCTCGCCGCCGACGCCGACGCGCCCGTGCCTGTCGAAGCGGCTGCGTCGGACGGGCCCGACCCCGCCGACGGAGCCGGCCGATGAGCCCGGACGACCTGGCCCGCCTCGAGGAGGAGCGGCGCTTCCTGCTGCGCTCGCTGGCCGACCTCGAGCGCGAGTTGGCCGCCGGTGACCTCGACGAGGCCGACTACGCCGTGGTGCGCGACGGCTACACCGCCCGCGCCGCCGCGGTGCTGCGCCAGATCGAGGAGGGCCGAGCTGCGCTGCCACCCAAGCGGAGGGTGCGCTGGGGACGTGCAGCTGCGTGGACGGCCGGCGTCATCGTGCTCGCCGTGGTGAGTGGCTGGCTCGTCGCCCGCTCGTCGGGTCAGCGCCTCGCCGGCCAGACGATGACGGGTGGCCAACCGGCCGACCAGGTGACGGTGCTGCTGTCCGAGGCGCGCGGCCTGATCGCGACCGACCCCGGTGGCGCCATCGCGCGCTACCAGCAGGTGATCGCGCTCGAGCCGGACCACCCGGAGGCCCGCACCTACACGGCGTGGCTGCTCGCGATCAGCTCGGCCAACGTCGGCGAGGAGTCGGCGGCCCTGGCGCTCGAGCAGGCGACGGCGCTGTTCGAAGGTGTCGTCGCCGACGTCCCCGGCTACGCCGACGCCCACTGCCTGTATGCGGTGACTGCGGCGCGTTGGTACCCCGAGCCCGACCTCGAGCTGGCCCGTGCGCAGGGTGAGGCGTGCCTCGAGAGCAACCCGCCGGCGGAGATGCGCGGCCTGGTCGAAGGTTTCGTCACGTCCCTCGGCTGAGCTCGACGCCGTGGGTGTCGGGCGGTGGCCACACGATGGCCGACTCGATCACGCCGGACGTGCGTTCGAGCACCCAGATCGACCCCTTGCGCCAGTCCGGCTCGCCGTCGATGCGGCACCCGCGACGGTTGAGCGCGGCCATGGTGTCGGGGATCAGGTCACCGTGACTGCACAGCACGGCGCCGTCGGGCAACTGCTCGAGCAGTTCGAGCACCGCCTCGAACGGCCCACCCTCGGTGAGGGCAGGCTCGTCGAGCACCTCGAGGTCGACGGCCCGGCCGAGGGGCTCGAGCGTCTGGCGGCAGCGCAGGTAGGGGCTCGAGCGCAGCTCGACGACACCGAGCGCGGCCAGTCGTTGGCCGATGAGCTCGGCCTGCCGCCATCCCTTGTTCGACAAGGGGCGCAGACGGTCGTCGTCGTCCCAGTCGCGTCGGCTCCCTGCTTTGGCGTGCCGGACGAGGTAGAGGCTCATGCCTCGCGGGTGAGGCGCATGTGGCGGGCGGCGAGCTGGCGGATGATCAGCACGAGCAGCGCGCTGCCAACGATGCCGACCACGCCGCCGAGGGCGTTGGTGAGGTACCCGTCGCGCATGGTGTCGGCCACGTCGTCGAGGTCATCGCCCATGTTGAACCCCTGGTTGATGAGGCGACCGCCTCCGATCAGGCCGACCAGGGTGCCGACGATGACGGTGACGAACCACCCCGTGATCAGCCCGAGCACGGGCCGCGACTTCCACGACTGGTCGCCGGGCGCCACCTCGGAGTCCGACGCCTGCCAGTGCTCGCGCAGCATCAGGAAGGTGATGATGTGGAACGTGCAGCCGCCGAGCAGCCAGGCGACGATGGTGAGGCCGGACTTCCAGGTGATCTGCCGGCCGAGCGCGTTGAGGTTGGCAGCGATCCGGAAGCTCCACACGATGCTCACCACGAGCAGCGCGATGCTCACCGCGCCAGCGAGCAGGCTGAACAGGGTGAACATCCCGAGGGCGTCTTCGAAGTCGCGCTCGGTGATGACGTTGCCGAGGAAGTCGTCCGCCCGGCGAGCGAGGCGGAGCTGGAGCAGCACGGAGATCGCCCCCAGCACGATCGCCGCGATCTGCAGCGCAACCGCTGCCTTGGTGAGCTTGGCGATCGGCTGCAGGTTGCCCGACATCGCCGCGCCGGGCCCGCCGTAGGAGACGTAGCCCGGCGGCGGAGCCATCGGCGGGGGAGGAGGCGGGGGGAACGGGGACTGCGGCTCGTGGTCGCTCATGGGCTGCACGCTAGCCGTCGCCCGGGCGGGCATGCGGTGGCACGGGCGGCGGCGAGCGGCAAGACTGGAGCCGTGGGCTTCTTCGACCGCAACCGCAAGGAGGTCGAGCGTCGTGGCTTCGACCCGGCCCGGCAGGCGCCGGGCCAGTACCTCACCGACCGCTTCCCGGTGCTGCACGTCGGCGACGTGCCCACCTACGGTCCCGGCGAGTGGGACCTCACCATCGGCGGCCTGGTCGACCGGCCGGTGACCCTCGGCCTCGACGACCTGCGCGCCATGCCCTCGGTGACGATCACCGTCGACATCCACTGCGTCACCAAGTGGAGCAAGTTCGACACCACCTGGACGGGGGTGCGCGTGCGCGACCTGTTCGACCAGGTGGGTGTGCAGCCGACGGCCACGCACGTGCTCGAGCACGCCGAGTACGGCTACACCACCAACCTGCCCCTGGCCGACATCACCACCGACGAGGCGATCGTCGCCTACGCCTATGGCGGTGAGGAGATCGAGCCCGTGCACGGTGGGCCGGTGCGCATCGTCGTACCCCACCTCTACTTCTGGAAGAGCGCCAAGTGGGTGCGCAGCCTGCAGCTGATCGCCCGCGACGTCGCCGGCTTCTGGGAGCGCAACGGCTACCACATGTACGGCGACCCGTTCCGCGAGCAGCGCCACTGGGGCGACTGACGCCGCAGCGACGCTGCGATGCCGTGCCCGTCAGTTGATGCGCAGGCTCGGGCTGAAGACCTTCTTCGGTCGCAGCTCGACGGCGATGCGGCGGGCGATCTCCTGGAACGCCTGGGCAGCCTCGCTGTCGGGGGCGACGGCCGTGATCGGCCGACCCACGTCACCGCCCTCGCGCAGCGCCGGCACGAGCGGCAGCTTGCCGAGCAGCGGCACGTCGAGGTCGTCGGCGAGCAGCTCGCCACCCCCCGAGCCGAAGATCTCGTAACGGGTGCCGTCGTCCCCGGTGAACCAGCTCATGTTCTCGATGACGCCGCGTACGGGCGACTTCGCCTTCTCGGCCATCGCCGCCGACAACCGGGCGACCTCCTGTGCCGCCGGCTGGGGCGTGGTGACCACGTACACCTCGCCGCGCGGCAGGTACTGGCTGAGCGACAGGGCGATGTCGCCCGTGCCGGGCGGCATGTCGATGAGCAGGAAGTCCGGCTCGTCCCAGTAGACGTCGGTGAGGAACTGCTCGAGCGCCTTGTGCAGCATCGGGCCGCGCCAGATGACGGCCTGGCCCTGGGGCACGAAGTAACCGATCGAGATGCAGCGCACGCCCCACTGCTCGGGCGGCACGAGCATCTGGTCGATCACCACCGGGTCGCGGTCGGTGCCGAGCATGCGCGGCACCGAGTAGCCGTAGATGTCGGCGTCGACGACGCCCACCGAGTAGCCCTGCGAGGCGAGCGCGACCGCCAGGTTCACCGTGACCGAGCTCTTGCCCACGCCGCCCTTGCCCGATGAGATGAGCAGCGGGCGTGTCTTGGAGCCAGGCTGACTGAAGGGGATCGCACGTCCCTCGGCGTGCCCGTGCGCCTGGCCCTGGCCGGCGGTGGCCGCCGGGTTGCCGTGCAACATCATCCGCACGGCCTCGCGCTCCTGGTCGGTCATCACCGTGAAGTCGAGGGTGACGGCCGCGACCCCGTCGAGCGCGCCGACCGCCCCGGTCACCCGGTTCTGGATCTCGTTGCGCAGCGGGCAGCCGGCGACGGTGAGGGCGATCTGCACCGCGACGGTGTCGCCGCGCAGCTCGACGCCTCGCACCATGCCGAGGGCGACGATGGAGCGACGCAGCTCGGGGTCCTCCACGGGACGGAGCGCGTCGATGATCTGGTCCTTCGTGGGCATGGGAGCTCCTGCGGCGATGGGGTCGACTGGGGGGTGGGGCGGGCTGCGGCGAGTGTGCGGTGAATTACCACTACGCAGATAGGTAGAATACCGCCGTGGCTCCGAACCGGCCCAGCGCAGCCCCGAACGACAGCGGCACCTTCAGCGCGACCGTGTCGGCGATCACGACCGCGTTCGGCGATCCGACCCGTCGGGGCATCTACCTGTTCGCGCGCTCGGCCGCGAGCGGCGTGGAGGCCGCCCCGGGCGCCGCCGAGTTAGGGCTGGACACCAACGTCGCCCGCCACCATCTCGACCGCCTCGCCGCGGGCGGATACCTCGAGGTCGCCGTGGAGCGGGCCGAGGGGTCCGGCGCCGGCCGGCCGTCCAAGCACTACCGCGCGGCCAGTGACTCGCTGCCCGACGTGCCGGTCCGCAGCGACGACCTGGTGCTCACCCTGCTCGGGCGGGCGCTGGAGTTGCTGCCTCGCGAGCAGGCCGAGGCGATGGCCGAGGAGGTCGGTCGCGAGTACGGCGCCACGATGGCGGCCGGCTTCACCGGCACCGACGTGTCGGCCGGGCAGCGGTCGCTGCGCTCGGCGCTGCAGGCGGTGGCCGCCGCCCTCACCGCGCACGGCTTCGCCGCCCCCGCCGCCCAGCGCAACCACCAGCTGCGGATCCTCAACACCCACTGCCCCTTCG
>DAINND010000137.1:0-8055 GCA_036736065.1 Ilumatobacteraceae bacterium | reverse complement strand
CGGGATCCGGGGGAGTGCGATCATCTGCAACACGCCCGGTTCGCCCAAGGGCTGTGTCGAGCAACTGGGCGCGATCATCGACGTGCTCCCGCACGCGCTGCGGCTGCTGCTGGCCGAGCCGACCTCCCACTGACGGCCGCTAGCCTTCGGCGGCGTGTTGCGGCTCGTACTCCCCAAGGGCTCGCTCGAGCGGGCCACGCTCGAGCTCTTCGACTCTGCGGACCTCTCCGTCGTCCGCTCGTCGTCGGTCGACTACAAGGCATCGATCGACGACCCGCGGATCGACGAGGTCAGGATCCTGCGCCCGCAGGAGATCCCGGTGTACGTGGCCGAGGGGCTGTTCGACCTCGGCATCACGGGGCGCGACTGGGTCGAGGAGACCGCGAGCGACGTGGTGAGCCTGGGAGAGCTGCGCTACTCGAAGGCGTCGTCGCTGCCCATCCGCGTCGTGGTGGCTGTCGGCGGCGGCTCGCCGGTCGAGCGGGTCGAGGAGCTCCCGCAGGGAGTGCGGGTCAGCACGGAGTACCCCGAGCTGACCCGTCGTTTCTTCGCGGAGAAGGGCATCGAGGCCGACATCAGGCTGTCGTACGGCGCGAGCGAGGCCAAGATCCCGGACATCGCCGACTGCATCGTCGACATCACCGAGACCGGCCGGGCGCTGCGCGCTGCCGGGTTGCGCATCGTCGACACGATCCTCGTCAGCTACACCGAGGTGGTGGCCAATCCAGCCGCCCACGCCGACCCGGCCAAGCGCCACGCCATGCAACAGCTCATGACGCTGCTCAACGGCACGCTCGAGGCCCGTGGGAAGGTGCTCGTCAAGCTCAACGTGCAGGTCGAACACCTCGGCGCGGTCCTCGGCCTGCTGCCGTCGCTGAAGGCTCCGACGGTGAGCGAGCTCGCTGCCGGGAGCGGCTTCGCGGTCGAGACCGTGGGCGCCAAGAACCAGATCAACCGGCTGATCCCCGCGCTCAAGGACGCAGGCGCGACCGGCATCCTCGAACTGCCGATCTCCAAGATCATCGCCTGAGGGAGGCACCGATGAACGACCAGGCACGACGGATCCGAGGGGTGGTCGACTCCTTCGACGACCATCGTGGCCTCGGCTGCCTGCGCCTCGACGACGGTCGACTCGTCGACTTCCACTGCATCGGCATCGCCGACGGCACCCGCACGATCGGGGTGGGGACCGTGGTGTCGTTCCGGTGGCTGCCCAAGCTGGGGCGGTACGAAGCGACCGACATCGTCACCCTGTGAGTGTCGAGGCGCGTGACCGGCGGATCATCGCCGTGGTGCGCAGCCTCGGTGTCGGCGAGGTGGTGAGCTACGGCGACATCGCCATCGACGCGGGGTATCCGGGGCGATCACGCCTCGTGGGACGGCTCCTCGCCGGGCTCGACGCGGACGGAGCTCCCTGGTGGAGGGTGGTGACCGGTTCGGGCCGCCTGGTTCCTGGTCTGGAGGCCGAGCAGGCAGCCCTGCTCGAGCGAGAGGGTGGGGTGGTGCTCGATGGCCGCGTGCGGCGGGCCCCGTCGGGCCGGTTCAGTCGACCTGCGCGCTGAGCTGGACGTAGGCCATCCGGAGCGTGGCCAACGCCTCGGTCAGCGTGGGAGCGTGCTCGCCGAGGCGCTCTCCGAAGCCGTCGACCAGGAAGCCGACGGCGTCGATGGCCAGGCGCGCCTCGCCGAGCGCCGGGGGAGCGGCCGACAGGTGGATCGCGGCCAGCTCGTAGAGGCCCATCACGTGGTTGACGATGACCAGCTCAGCCGGTGTCTCGCGCAGGCGGTCGCGAGCGTCGTCGAGCAGCGCCCGCGCCTCGTCGAGCTCGTCGTCGGGTGCGCCGTCGCGGTCGCCGACCTGGGGGAACGAGGATTCAGGGGCCACATCTGGTACCCTACCGGCCACAACTGAGGCGAAGTGGGGTTGGTTCCCCCACCCGGCCACCCTGCCCAGCCCTGCTGGGACCCGGCTCCGGCCGGGAGCGGAGTGCGACCGGGTCTGCGATGCGGTGTGGTCCGTGTCGGTCGCGAGAGCGGCTCGACGGGGTCCTCGTCGTGGCGTTCGACTTCGCGTCGATCCATCACACGACTGGGAGGACAAGCCCATTGCACAGGAGTGAACGGCCATAGCACCGCCGCAGCAAACCGAGCACCGGTACAACGATCGCATCCGTGCCCGAGAGGTCCGCCTCATCGGTCCGAACGGCGATCAACTCGGGATCAAGCCTCTTCCGGAGGCGCTGTCCCTGGCCCGTCAGATGGACCTCGATCTCGTCGAGGTGGCCCCGCTGGCGACGCCGCCCGTGTGCCGGATCATGGACTACGGCAAGTTCCGCTACGAGGAGAGCCAGAAGGCCAAGGAGTCTCGCAAGAAGACCGTCCAGGTGTCGATCAAGGAAGTGAAGTTCCGTCCGAAGATCGGCAAGGGCGACTTCGACACCAAGGTCCGGCACATGCAGGACTTCCTGTCGGACGGCCACAAGGTGAAAGTCACCTTGCAGTTCCGAGGCCGCGAGATGGCCCATCCGGAGCTCGGCTCGAAGATCCTCGACAAGGTGATCGAGCAACTCGGCCCGATCGCCAAGGTCGAGACCTTCGCCCGTCTCGAGGGCAGGAACATGACCATGGTGCTCGCCCCCGACAAGAAGCCCTCCACGAAGAAGAACGACAAGAGCTCCGCCAAGCCAGAAGCCGACACGGCCCCTGCTGGAGACACGCCCCCGGATCCCCCGGCGGGCGAGGCCAGCGCTGCCGATCCGGCCTGAGCGGGCGACTTCCCACCCCCGGTCGGCCACTCACTGCCGACTCCGTGCGCCGTCCGTGCAGACGGCCCCCGACGAAGGACAGCACCATGCCCAAGATGAAGACCAGCAAGACCGCAGCCAAGCGGTTCAAGAAGACCGGGACCGGCAAGTTGCGCCGGCTCCAGCAGAACCGTCAGCACCTCTTCGAGAAGAAGGCCTCGACCCGTACCCGTCGCCTCGACGGGATGGTGGCGGTTCACCCCGGGGACGAGAAGAAGATCAAGCGCCTGCTGGGCGAGCGCTGAGAAGGAGGCACCACCATGGCACGAGTGAAGAGAGCAGTCGGCTCGAAGAAGCACCGCAAGCAGGTGCTCGAGCGGGCCAAGGGCTATTACGGCAACAAGAGCCGGTCGGTCCGTGCGGCCAACGAGCAGGTCATGCGCAGCGGCCAGTACGCATTCCGCGACCGCCGCGCCAAGAAGGGCGAGTTCCGCAGCCTGTGGATCCAGCGCATCAACGCTGGATGCCGCCTGCACGACATGAGCTACAGCCGGTTCATCGCCGGTCTCACCAAGGCGGGCATCGAGGTCGATCGCAAGAACCTCGCCGACCTTGCGGTGCACGACGAGGCCGCGTTCGCGCAGCTGGTCGCCACGGCCAAGGCGGCGCTCTGAGCGGTCCGCTCACGGCATCGAACCCCAAGGTCCAACGGCTGCGGCGCCTCGTGGGGCGCCGCAGTGCGCGTCTCGAGGAGGATCGCTTCGTGGTCGAGGGGGAGGACCTGGTCCGGCTCGCTCTCGACGCGGGCTGGCAGATCGAGGCGGTGTTCGTCGCGGCCGGCTTCGAGCCGACGGAACCGTTCGGTGTGCCGGTGCACGAGCTCGGTCCCGGGGTGATCGAGCGAGTCGCCTCGACCCAGGCGCCGCAGCCGGTGCTCGCAGTGGTGGTCCCTCGGCGGGCTCGTCTCGCCTCGCTCGGCTCCGCCGGGTTCGTCGTGGTCGGCGACCGCATCGCCTACCCCGGCAACGCCGGCACCATGCTGCGCTCGGCCCCGCGGGTGTTGTGGGTTTTTGTCTCTGTTGGCCGGCGCCCGGCATCGCTGGCACCTTGCTGCGTTTGGCCGAGGCAGCAGGAGCCGACGCCGTCGTGCTCACGTCCGGTTCGGTGGACGTGTTCAACCCCAAGACCGTCCGGGCCTCGGCAGGGGCCCTGTTCACCGTGCCGGTGGTCACCGACGTCGACCTCGCGAGCGCCGTGGGCGCGTGCCCCGGCCGCTCGTGGGGTGCCTCCTCGCACGTGGGTGTGCCCTACACCTCGGTCGACTTCGTTGCTGCGACGGTGCTCGTGGTGGGCAACGAGGCGCACGGGTTGGCGCCGGATGCGCCGGTCGACGGCTGGGTGACGATCCCTCACGCCGGCCGAGCGGAGAGCTTGAACGTAGCCATGGCGACGACGCTGCTCGTCTTCGAAGTCGCCCGGCAGCGGACGGCCGGGTAGCCTGGCACCCATGTGCGAGCTGCGATTTCGGTGCCCCCGGGTGACACCCGGGGTGGCGCGCCTCACTTCGCGGCTGCGCTGATCCCGGCGCCCGGGGGAGACATCCGCGCCGACGCACGAGCGCGTCGGCAGGTCGCACAGGTGGTCGAGGAAAGTGGGTGGATCCATGTTGGAAGAGATCGCGAGCGCGAGGGACGACGCCCTCGCCCGGATCGGCGCGGCGCGCACGCTCGACGATGTCGGGGTGCTCGACAGCGAGCTGCTGTCCAAGCGCGGGGCCTTCCCCGGCTTCAAGACCAGGCTCGGCACGTTGGCGACGGTGGAGGAGAAGAAGCAGGTCGGCCAAGTGCTGCACGCAGCCACCGCAGCAGTCGAGCCCGCGCTCGCCGAGCGGCGCGCCGCGCTGGCTCGCGAGGCGCGCAGCGTGCAGCTCGAGCAGGAGCGGCGCGACCTCACCGAGGTGCGCCCTGGTGAGCGACGTGGCCACGCACATGTGGTGACACAGGCCTGGGAACGGCTCGAGGACGTGTTCATCGGCCTCGGGTTCCAGGTCGCCGAAGGTCCGGAGGTCGAGACGGACTTCTACAACTTCGAGGCGCTGAACATGCCGCGCAGCCACCCGGCGCGCAGCGGCTTCGACACCCTGTTCACCGACTACCGCGATGATCACTCGGTGCTCCTGCGGACGCACACCTCACCGGTGCAGATCCGCGTCATGCAGACGATCGCCCCGCCCATCTACATGGTCATGCCCGGACGTGTGTTCCGACGCGCCACACCCGCCGCGCCGCACATGCCCGTGTTCCGCCAGATCGAGGGCCTCGTCATCGACCGGGGCATCACGATGGCCCACCTCGCCGGGACGATCGATGCGTTCACCAAGGCCTTCTTCGGCGGTGCCTTCACGAGTCGTCTGCGACCGAACTACTTCCCCTTCACCGAGCCGTCTGCCGAGTTCGACATCCTCCGTCCGGACGGGACCTGGATCGAGCTCGGTGGCTGCGGCATGGTCCACCCCAACGTGCTGCGCGCCGGCGGCCTCGATCCGGAGGAGTGGAGCGGGTTCGCCTTCGGGTTCGGCATCGACCGGATGGCCCGTGAGCGCCATGCGGTCGACGACATCCGCGACATGTACAGCAACGACATCCGCTTCATCGAGCAGTTCTGAGGAGCCCACATGAAAGCTGTCCTCTCCTGGCTCAACGACCTCGCGCCGATCGGCGACGACCACACGGCTCTGGCGAGCCGGATGACCATGCTCGGCATGCAGGTCGAAGAGGTGCTCCACGTCGGCTCGACCGTCGACGGGGGCATCACCGCGCGTGTGCTGCGCACCGAGCGGCACCCTGACGCGGCGAAGGTCCACCGTGTGTGGGTCGACGCAGGCGACGGGGTCGAGCGCCATGTGTGGTGCGGCGCGTTCAACATGTCGGCCGGTGACGTCGTCCCGCTGGCGACACCCGGCACGACCATGCCCGACGGCCGGCTGATCGAGCCGCGCCCGCTCCTCGGCATCGACTCACAGGGCATGCTCTGTTCGGCGAGGGAGCTGGGCCTCGGCGACGACCACTCCGGCATCCTGCTGCTCGATCCCGACACCGCCCTCGGCGTACCGTACGGCGAGGCGCTCGGGCTGCAGCGTGAGGTCGTGCTCGACATCGACCTCACCCGCAACCGTCCCGACTGCTGGGGGCACCTCGGCCTGGCCCGCGACGTCGCTGCGCATCTGGGCGTGCCGCTCGCACCCGCTCCGGCGGCGCTCGTTGCCACCGGAGCGCCTTGCAGCGCAGCCGTCGACGTGGTCGACGGCGCTCGCTGCCCCCGCTTCACCACGATCGTGCTCTCCGGTGTCGTGGTGGGGCCGTCCCCGGCGTGGATGGCCAGACGGCTCCGCGCCGGTGGCATGCGGCCGATCAACAACGTGGTGGACGTGAGCAACTACGTGATGCTCGAGCTCAACCAGCCGAACCATGCGTACGACCTCGACACCCTCGGCGGTGGAGCCATTCGCGTCCGCCTGGCGGTCGACGGCGAGCGGCTCGTCACCCTCGACGGGACGACGCGCTCGCGCACGGGCGACGACCTGCTCATCTGCGATGGCGCCGACACCCCGATCGGCATCGCCGGTGTGATGGGTGGGCTCGACAGCGAGATCACTGCGTCGACCTCGATCGTCGCTCTGGAGATCGCCTGCTTCGAGCAGACCGGCATCACGCGCACGATGAACCGCCTCGGGTTGCGCTCCGAGGCGTCCGGGCGCTTCGAGCGCGGGGTCGACCCCTACGGCATCGAGCGCGCCCAGGCACGCTTCGTCGAGTTGCTGCGCGAGACCTGTCCCGACCTGGTCGTGCACGCCGGAGCCGTCGACGCGCGGCACGAGTCGTTGCCGCCGCCGCAGCGGCCCGTTGCCGTGCGGGTGAGCCAGGTCAACCGTCTGCTGGGCACCGAGCTGAGTGGTGACGACATCGCCCTGCTCATCGGACCGATCGGGTTTGAAGTGGTCGACCAGCAGGGTGACGCGCTGACCGTCACGCTGCCGTCGTGGAGGCCGGACAGCCACGGCGAGATCGACGTGGTCGAGGAGGTCGCTCGCCACTACGGCTACGACATCATCGGCGCAGTGGTGCCGAACTCGACGATGCACGGTCGGCTGAGTCACGTCCAACAGCGTCGCCGGCTGCTCCGGCAGGTCCTCCTCGGGCTCGGAGCGAGCGAGGCGATCACCGAGTCGTTCCTGCGTCGGGGCGACCTCGCCGCCGCGCACCTCGACGAGGACGCCATCCGGATCACGAACCCGCTCGTGGCTGACGAGGACCTGCTCCGGCCCTCGATGCGGCCGGGGATGCTCCGCGCGATCGCGTTCAACGAGTCGCACCGGCGCAGCGGCGTGACCCTCTTCGAGATCGGGCACGTCTACCCGCCCGGCGACCGCAGCACGGATCTGCCGCCCGAGCACGAGTCGCTCGTCGTGGCCCTCGCCGGGCGGGAGGCCCCCGAGGCGATGGCGCTGTGGCGGGAGATCTCGCGGGCCCTCGGCGTGGGGGCCCGGGTCGACCAGTCCCAGGTGCCCGTGGGCATGCATCCGACACGATCGGCGACGCTGTCGATCGGGCGTGAGGCGCTGGGCTTCCTCGGCGAGATCCATCCCGACGTGCTCGATGCCTTCCAGGTGCACGAGCGCGTCGCCTGGATCGAGCTCGACCTGACGCGCCTGCTCGCGATCGAGCCCAAGATCGCGCAGTGGAAGCCGACCAGTCGGTACCCCTCGACCGATCTGGACCTGGCCTTCGTGGTCCCGGACGGCCTCAGCGCCGAGCGGGTCGACAAGGCCATCCGTCAGGCCGCGGGCTCCCTCCTGGTCGATCTCGCGCTGTTCGACGTGTTCCGTGGGGCCGGCGTGCCGGACCAGGCGCGCAGCCTCGCCTACAGGTTGCGGTTGCAGGCTGTCGATCGCACGCTCACCGACGCCGAGATCGGCGCACTGCGCGACAAGGTGGTGGCCGCGGCGAGCAAGCTCGGGGTTGCGCTGCGCGCCTGAGCGACGGCTGCTCCGACGGGCTGCCGAGCCGACTCGGCGTCAGTTGGCGGACAGGTCGTCGGGCGCGTTCGCGAGCCAGGCGACGTGGCCGCCCTGTCGGCGCAGGACCGTGCGCCAGAGGTCGGTCGGCTCCTGGCAGAACACGTCGTCGACCTGTGCGTCGAAGACCATCCAGGCGCCTGCGTCGAGCTCGGCGTCGAGCTGGCCGGGGCCCCATCCGCTGTAGCCGCGGGAGACGCGCACCTGGTGGAAGGTCGCCCCCATGTCCCCGGGGCGG
>DAINND010000136.1:0-8158 GCA_036736065.1 Ilumatobacteraceae bacterium | reverse complement strand
TAGAGCAGCGGGTTTCTACCCCGTCGGTTGGGAGTTCGAGTCTCTCCGGGGGCACCGTTGCCGAGCCCGGCAACGGACGTGACCAACCCCCGGAGCCCCCACCGTGACGGACACGATCGACGACACCAGCGTCCTGCCCACCCTGCCGCCGCCGCCCCCACCCATGTCGGCGGTGCCGCCGGCGCCCGCTGCGCCGCCGCCCCGGTCGCCGCGCCGCTGGCCGTGGGTGGCCGCCGGTGCAGCGGTCGCGCTGGCCTGCGGCGTCGGTGGGGGTGTGCTCGGTGCTCAGCTCGCCTCCGACGACCGCCCCTCCAACGGGCAGGCGATCCTGGTGGCCTCGCCGACCGACGGCGACGGATCGTCGGCGGTGGCGATGGGCGGTGTCGATGTGCGCGCGATCGTCGAGCGCGTCGGGCCGAGCGTGGTCACCGTCGTCGCGATCGTCGACGGGGTCGAAGCAGCCAGTGGGAGCGGCGTGATCCTGACCGGGGACGGCGAGATCGTCACGAACGAGCACGTCATCCGCGGCGCCGACGAGGTGCGCGTGCGCCTCGCCGGCGAGACCGAGCCGCGGCGGGCGACGGTGCTCGCGGCCGACCCGCCCAACGACCTCGCACTGCTCCAGATCGACGGCGAGGGATTCACCCCCGCCGTGATCGCCGACCCGGCCTCGGTGTCGGTGGGCGATCCGGTCGTGGCCATCGGGTTCGCCCTCGGCCTCGATGGTGGCGCCACGGTCACCACCGGCGTGGTGTCGGCGCTCGAGCGCACGCTGATCACCGAGGACGGTGCCCTCGGTGGTCTCGTCCAGACCGACGCGGCGATCAACCCGGGCAACTCGGGCGGCCCGCTGGTCAACGCCTCCGGCCAGGTCGTCGGCATCAACACGGCGGTCGCCACGAGCGGCGCCAACCGCTCGGCGAGCAACGTCGGGTTCGCCATCTCGGCGCGCGACCTGATCGCGCAGCTCGACGTGCTGCGCCGACAGGCTGCCGGTGAGGAGCTGGCGGAGGGCTTCCTCGGTGTCGGCATCGACGACCGCCGCGACGGCGGCTCCGGGGCGATCATCACCGAGATCACCCCCAACAGCCCGGCCGAGGACGCCGGCCTGCAAGTGGGTGACATCGTGGTCAGCGCCAATGGCCGCTCGATCAGCGGCCTGGGTGGCCTCGTCTCGCTCATCCGCGACGGAGAGCCGGGCAGCGAGCTGGTGCTGACCGTGCTGCGCGACGGAGAGCAGCTCGAGGTCACCGCCGTGCTCGCAGCACGCCCCGAGGGCTGACCACCCGCGCCGTCCAGCGCCTCGGCGCACGATTCGACGGAGGGTTTCGGCGATTTCGGCCCTACCCTTGCGAGACGTTCACAGCGATCCCCCGTCCCGACGGCCGATCCGGCTCTGCGAGGTCATGCGTGAAGTTCAAGAAGGGTGACACGGTCATCTACCCGCAGCACGGTGCCTGCATCGTCGTCGGCACGAAGAAGATCGACGCGTTCGGCAGCATGCAGGAGTACCTGATCCTGAAGACGGTCATCAACGAGATGACGCTGTCGGTGCCGACGGCCAAGGCCGCTGAGGTCGGTGTGCGTCCACCGGTGTCGGCCGACGAGCTCGAGGACCTGGTCGCGGTGCTCTCGAAGCCGGATCCGCGGGTGCCGAGCAACTGGAGCCGGCGGTTCAAGAACCACCAGGAGAAGCTGAAGAGCGGCGACGTCTACCAAGTGGCCGAGGTCGTCCGGAACCTGGCGGCGCGCAACCGCGATGCTTCGCTGTCGGCTGCCGAGCGGACCATGTACGACCGGGCGCGCATCAACCTGATCAGCGAGATCGCCCCCGCGCTGAAGGTGAGCGCCGAGGAGGCCGAGGCGTTCCTCGACGAAGCCCTGGCCAAGGGCGTGCTGAAGCCGGCCAAGGAGCCGGCCGCCGCCAAGAAGAAGGCCTGACGCCCGAGGGGCCGTGCAGGCGCCGCGGAGCGGGCGATCTAGAGTCCCGCCCATGTCGACGCGCAGGCACATCTCCCGAGAAGCCCTCGAGGACCGGATCCGCAGCGGTGAGATCGACACCGTGCTCATGGTGTTCCCGGATCTGCAGGGCCGCCTCGTCGGCAAGCGCACCACCGGCCGGTTCTTCCTGGAGCACGTCGCCGACGACGGCACCGAGAACTGCGACTACCTGATCGCCTGCGACATGGACAACAACCCGGTGCCGGGCTATCGCTTCACGAGCTACGAGCAGGGCTACGGCGACATGCTCGCCCGGGCCGACTGGGACACCGTGCGATTGATCCCGTGGGTCGACAAGACGGCGATGATCTTCTGCGACCTGTACAACGTCTCGACCGGTGCCCTCATCGACGTGGCGCCGCGGTCGATGCTCCGCCAGCAGGTGGAGGCGGCTGCAGCCATGGGCTTCGTGCCGATGGTGGCGAGCGAGATCGAGTTCTACCTCTTCCACGACACCTACGACGAGGCTCACGACAAGGGGTACCGCGGCCTGCGCCCCCACTCACCGTGGCTCGAGGACTACCACATCCTCCAGACGACCAAGGACGAGTACATCCTCGGCCAACTCCGCCGGGCCCTCGAGGAGGCCGGTGTGCCCGTCGAGTTCTCCAAGGGCGAGGCCGGCAAGGGGCAGCACGAGATCAACCTCGACTACACCACTGCCGTCGAGATGGCCGATCGCAACACCGTCTACAAGACCGCCGCCAAGGAGATCGCCCACCTGAACGGCCGTTCGGTCACGTTCATGGCCAAGTACGACGTCGCCGACACCGGCTCGTCGTGCCACATCCACTCGAGCCTCTGGAGCCCCGACGGACAGCAGGCGCTGTTCGACGACCATCACGGCCCGCACGGGATGAGCCGGCTGTTCCAGCACTATCTGGCCGGTCTCATCGCCACCGCTCGCGAGTTCAGCCTGCTCTGGGCGCCGACCATCAACAGCTACAAGCGCTTCCAGCCGGGATCGTGGGCGCCCACCGGCATCGGCTGGGGGATCGACAACCGCACCCTCGGGTTCCGCAAGGTCGGCCACGGCAGGGGCACCCGCGTGGAGTGCCGCATCCCGGGCGCTGACGCCAACTCCTACTTCGCGTTCGCCGGCACCATCGCCGGCGGCCTCTACGGCATCCGCCACGAGCTGCCCCTCGGCGACCCGTACGTCGGCAACGGCTACGAGGCCACCGACATCGACCGCATCCCGTGGAACCTGCCCGAGGCCATCGCGCTGTGGGAGCAGTCGAGCATCGCCCGCGAGTGCTTCGGTGACGAGGTGCACCACCACATCCTCACCATGGCCAGAGCCGAGTGGCAGGCGTTCAACCAGAGCGTCACCGACTGGGAGCTGCGCCGCTACTGGGAGCGCATCTAGGCCTCGAAGGCCACGAGCACGGGGATGTGGTCGCTCAGGGCCCACCACCACTCGCCACCATCGGGCTCCGACTGCTCGACCAGACGGGCCCGCTCGGGGATGAGCACGTAGTCGAGACGCTGGTTCGGGGCGATCGACGGGTTGGTCGGGCCGCCGCCGGGGTCGCGCAGCCCGACGGCACGGAGCTCGCGGATCACCTCCACCTCGCCCGGGGCGTTGAGATCGCCCGCCACCACGGTGAGCGGCGCACTGTCGGCGCGCACTCGTGTCGCCACCCGCCCGGCCTGCACGATGCGCTCATCGGTGCCGGTCGCGTGCGACGCGAGGTGGGTGTTCACCAGGCGCAGCCGGGTGCCGTCCCGCTCGACGTCGGCGGCGAGCAGGATGCGGTGCCGCCAGGTGTAGATGTGCACGCCGGGGGAGATGCTCTCGCGGGCGGTGGCCGACAACCGGTGGGGCGACATGATCGACAGGCCTTCGGCGCGCCACCACAGCGCGTGCCCGTAGGGGTAGTGCTTGCGGCCCCAGTGATGCTGCCACCCGAGCAGCGCGGCGAGGCGTCGCGCCTGGAGCCGCTGGATCTCCTGCAGCGCGAGCACATCGGGCGAGTACGACCGCACCACCTCGGCGAGCGCGGTGACGTCCGGCTGGGCCGAGCCGCGGACGTTCCACGTCAGGACCCGCCAGGTGCCCGTGCGCGTCTCATCCATCAGGGCGCAGTCTTGCCGGTCGGCTACCGTCGGCGCCATGAGTCGACTAGCGGGACGAGTGGCCCTCATCACGGGCGCAGCGTCGGGCCTCGGGCGCGTCGGAGCCGAGCGCTTCGCCGAGGAAGGCGCCAGGGTCGTCATCGCCGACATGGCCGATGGTGACGAGGCCGTCGAGGCGATCGCCGCCGCCGGCGGTGAGGCGTCCTACGTGCGCTGCGACGTCACCGACCCGGCCTCCGTGGAGGCTGCGGTGCAGCACACCGTCGAGACCTTCGGCGGCCTGCACGTGCTCTACAACAACGCCGGTGTGATGCTGAGCGATGACGACGACCCGGTGTCCACCAGTGTGGAGACCTATCAGCGCACGATGGACATCAACGTGCTCGGGGTGATGCTGGGGTGCAAGTACGCGATCCCGGTGATGCTCGAGTCGGCTGCCGCCAGCGGTCGGTCGAGCTCGATCATCAACGTCGCGTCATTCGTCGCCCACATGGGCGCAGCGACCCCGCAGGTCGCCTACACCGCCTCGAAGGGTGCCGTGCTGGCGATGACCCGAGAGATCGCCGTCATCTACGCCCGCCAGGGCCTACGTGCCATCGCGCTGTGCCCCGGGCCGATCATGACGCCGCTGCTCGCGAAGTTCCTGAGCGACGACGCCAAGCGCAACCGCCGTCTGGTGCACATCCCGATGGGCCGCTTCGGTGAGCCGATCGAGATCGCCAACGGGGCGTTGTTCCTGGCCAGTGACGAGTCGAGTTGGATGACCGGCCAGAGCCTCGTCATCGACGGGGGCATCACCTCGGCCTACGTCACCCCCGAGTGAACGAGCCCGTCGAGGTGGCCAGCACCGACCGTCTCCACGGGGAGCTGAGCGACATCGGCGCCCTGCCGCGCCTGGCGGCCGACTGGATGGCGGCGCGCCTCGCGCACTCGCCGGTCGGCAGGCTCGGTGACCCCGACGAGCTGGCCGTCGGGCTGTCCGGATCGATCCGTGACGAGGGGATCGGTGTCGAGGCCGCCTGGCAACGGTTCACCGACGTGGTGGTGCCCAACACGCTCGGTCTCGACAGCGAACGCTTCCTCGCGTTCATCCCCGTGTCACCCTCGGCTGCCGCGGTGTGGATGGACGCAGTGGTCGGCACGGCGAACTTCTCCGCCGAGTCGTGGCTCGAGGCCGCCGGGGCGGTGGCCGCGGAGCGGGAGGTGATCGAGCTGCTCTGCCGGGAGGCTGGCATGCCGTCCGGTGCGAGTGGCTGCTTCATGAGCGGCGGCTCCATCGGCAACCTCTCGGCGCTCGCCGTCGCCCGGGAGCACGCGGGTGGCCGTCGGGCGGTGGTGGTGGCCGACACGGTGCACGCCGCGGTGGGCAACGCCCTGCACCTGCTCGGTCTGGAAGCGCTCGTCGTGCCGACGGGCCCCACATGCCGGCTCACCGCCGAGGCAGTGCGCGCCGCCATCGGGTCGCGTCATGACGTCGGCGTCGTCGTGGCCTCCGGCGGGTCGACCCACGCCGGTGTAGTCGACGCCCACGACGGATGTGCCGACGTGGCCACCGAGCTCGGCGCCTGGCTGCACGTCGACGGCGCCTACGGCCTGGCGGCGATGCTGCTGCCCGAGCAGCGCCATCGGTTCGTCGGCATCGAGCGGGCCGACTCGTTCATCGTCGACCCGCACAAGTGGCTGTTCGCGCCGGCGGGATCGTGCGCGCTGGTCTACCGCGACCCGGGCCTCGCGCGGCAGGTCCACACGCAGCGCGGCCCGTACATCGAGGTCCTGCACACCGCCGACGAGCTCTACAACCCCGCCGATCTCGGCTTCCAGCTCACCCGACGGGCGAGTGGGATGCCGCTGTGGTTCGCGCTCGCCGTGCACGGTGTGGAGGCCCATCGTCGGGCGATCCGGGCCGGCATCGAGCTGGCACAGGTGATGGCCGATGCGATCCGGGCCTGCCCGGTCGCCGAACTGGCCGTCGAGCCCGAGCTCGGCGTGGTGCTGTTCCGGCGTGACGGCTGGGCCTCGGCGGAATGGCGCGCCTGGGCGGCGCGACTGCTCGACACGCAGGTCGCCTTCGTCGCACCGACGACACTCCACGGTGAGCCCGTCGGCCGGCTGGTGTTCATGCATCCGCGCACGCCGCACTCGATCGTGGACGAGCTGATCGCCAGCCTCGAGCCGTGAGCCCCGAGGTGCCGTCGGTGGAGGGAGATCGCCCGGCCGCGTCCACTGCGCCGCCTGGGGGGAGGGTGCACCTCGCGCTGCTGGTGCCCGCAGTGGCGGCGACCGCAGCGGTGAGCGCGCTCACCTTCGTCAGCCTGGCCGACTGGCTCGAGGCGCTCATCGGCTGGTGGGCGAGCCATGGCGGCATCGTGACGGTGGCGGCACCGGCGATCGGCGGGGTGCTGGCGGTGCTCGTCATCCATCTCGCCCGGAGCACACCGGGAACGACCGACGTCTACGTGCTCGGCCTGCAGCGTGAGCGGTTCGACGTCCGCTCCGCACCGGCGCGAGTGGCCGCCATCGTGCTCGGTGTCGGCAGTGGGGTGCCGCTCGGGTACGAGGGGCCTGCGGTCTACTTCGGCGGTGCGCTCGGCGCCGCGGCCCCGCAGTGGCGGCGGTGGCCGGAGCGGCCGTTCGTGCTCGCTGCTGCGACGGCTGCTGTGGCGGTGGTGATCGACGCGCCGCTCGCCGCAGCGTTGTTCGCCGTGGAGGTCGCCCGCCGTGGCCGTCCCGGTGGCCGCGACCTGCTGCCGCTGGCCGCCGGCGCGACGGCGGCCTGGGCGGTGCTGCGCGGCATGGGCGAGCCGGGAGGAGTGCTCGGGTCGAGCGCACCTGCGGTGACGCCGCAGGTGGCGGTGGCCGGAGCTCTGATCGGTCTCCTCGGCGGGGCAGTGGGCAGGCTGTTCGCCCACGCGGTCCGCTGGGCCGAGCGGTTCCCCCTCCCGCTCCGAACGCGGTTGCTGCTGGTGCCGACGGCGCTCGTGCTGCTGCTCGGTGCCGGCCAGCTGCTGAGTGGCGGCGCTGCCGCACTGTTCGGGCCCGGTCTGCAGCTCGTCGACTACGCAGACGGTGGCGACATCGCCGTCTCGGCGCTGCTGCTCGTGCTGTTCATCGCAGCGGTGGTGGCGATGGTGGCCGGCGGGGTGGTCGGTGGGCTGTTCCTGCCGATGCTGGCGATCGGCGCGACCATCGGGCTGCTCGTCGGGGCCACGGTGCTGCCCGACGTGGCCGACGGAGCCGTGGTGGCGGTCGGGGCGAGCGCAGTGCTCGCTGCGGCCTACGGCTGTCCGCTCACGGCCGTGGCGCTGGCCGCGAGCCGGCTCGGATGGTCGCCGGCGCTCGCCCTCGCCGTGGTCGCCGTGGCCCTGGCGCGTGGTGCGGCTGGCCGTGCGTCGGTGAGCGTCTACCAAGGCTGAACGATCCGGCCCCCCGGACCGGCAAGACTGTGCCCATGAGTTCCGTTGCTTTCATCGGCCTCGGTGTGATGGGCGCGCCGATGGCCCGCCACCTCGCCTCCGCCGGCCACCAGGTCACCGTCTACAACCGCACGCCCGAGAAGGCCCTTGCCTGGGTCGCCCTCTACGGGAACCGGGCCGCGCCCACCCCGCGCGAAGCAGCCGAGGGCGCCGAGTTCGTCTTCTTGTGCGTGGGCAACGACAACGACGTCCGCGAGGTCGTGTTCGGGCCCGACGGTGTGCTCGCCGGTGTCGAGGCCGGTGCGGTGCTGGTCGACCACACGACGGCGTCGGCCGTGGCGGCGCGCCAGTTGGCCGAGGCATGTGCAGAGACCGGTGTCGGCTTCGTCGACGCACCGGTGTCGGGCGGGCAGGCCGGCGCGGAGAACGCGCAGCTCACGATCATGTGTGGCAGCGACGACGAGGCCTTCTACCAGCTCGCCGTCCCGGTGATGTCGGCCTACGCCAAGGCGATCTCGCTGATGGGTGGGCCAGGGAGCGGGCAGCTCACCAAGATGGTGAACCAGATCTGCATCGCCGGTGTGGTGCAGGGCCTGGCCGAGGGGATCAACTTCGCGATGCAGGCCGGCCTCGACCCGGACGCGGTGATCGACGTGATCCGCTAC
>DAINND010000135.1:0-8288 GCA_036736065.1 Ilumatobacteraceae bacterium | reverse complement strand
CCGGGGTGAGCCCATGCAGGAACCTCAGCGCGCGCGAGCGCGCCGGCCTCCCTCCGGCGCGGCGGTGCGTGGCCAGCTGGTCGGGCTGGTCCGCCGACCCGGACCGACCGGCCGAGCTCGGTGGCTGAGCCCGTCCCGGCGACGGTCGGGCCGACGGCGCCCGTGGCGCTCGGCCACGCCGCGCTGCGCGAGCTGCGCGCCCGCCGGCTGCGCAACCGGCTCGGCGATGTCGAGTGGTTCGACGTCGCGTACAAGGTCTACGTCACGGCGCTGTTCGGCGGCATCTCCCTGGCCTGGCTGAGCGACCTCGTCGGCGACGAGCCGCTCACCACCGCACAGGCCGCCGACGTCGCCGCGCGCGGCCCCGCGGTGCTCGGCCTCGTCGCCGCCATGGCGCTGCTGCTCGGCCTGCGCAGCGGCAGCCAGGGCGGCCCTCTCGCACTCGAGGCGGCCGACGTGGCGCACGTGATGCTCGCCCCGGTCGACCGTCGACAGGCGCTCACCCGGCCAGGTGTGCAGCGGGTGCGCAGCGCGGCCTTCGCCGGGGCGGTGGTGGCCGGCGCCTTCGCCCAGCTCGCCGGCCGGCGACTGCCCGGCACGACGATCGCCTGGTTCGTGAGCGGCGCTGCGTTCGGTGCCGTGGTCGGTCTGCTGTGGGTGGGCGCAGCGCTGCTCGCCCACACCTGGCGGGTGCCGCTCGCTGCGTCGACGGCGGTCGGCGTCGCGGTCGTGGCCTGGCAGGTCGCCGCCGTGGTGAGCGAGGTGCCCGGGCCCGGCGACGCGCTCGGGAGCCTGGCGATGTGGGGGTGGCGACAGCAGGCCGTCGACCTCCTCGCCGTGGCCGTGGTGCTCGCCGTGGTCGCTGTCGGGTTGGGCCGCCTCGGGCGGATCTCGCTCGAGGCGCTCGCCCGACGGGCCGACCTCGTCGCCCAGCTGCGCTTCGCGGTCACCATGCAGGATCTGCGCACCGTGGTGCTGTTGCGCCGGCAGCTCAGCCACGAGCACACGCGTGCCCGGCCCTGGCTGCGCCTCGCCCCCGGTGGACGCGGCCATCCGGTGTGGCGCCGGGGCTGGCACAGCCTGCTGCGCACCCCGACCGGGCGCCTGGTGCGGATGGCGGCGATCGCCGCCGGAGCGGGGGTGTGCCAGGTGCTCGTGGTCCGTGGCACCACACCGGCGCTCGTCGGCACGGCGCTGCTCACCTTCCTGCTCGGCCTCGAGGTGCTCGAGCCGCTGTCGCAGGAGGTCGACCACCCCGATCGCACCGACGCCTTCCCCGTCGACCGCGGCGAGCTGATGCTCCGTCATCTGGCCGCACCCGCCGTGGCGCTCGTGCCGCTCACGGCCATCGGCGTCGGCACCGGGGTCGGCGTGCTCGGCGTGCTCGACGATGCACCGCCGTGGGGATCGAACCTCGCGGTGGCCTCGCTCATCGGGCTGGCGAGCGTGCTCACCGGTGCGGCCGGTGCCGTGGTGAGCGTGGTGCGCGACGCGCCCGACCCGCTCGCGGGCGCCCAGCGCGACACCTTCATGCCGCCGGAGATGGCCGGGCTGACGACATCGCTCAAGATGCTCGTGCCGATCATCATCAGTGCGATCGGCGCGACGTCGGCACTGTTCGTGCGCCTGGCTGTCGACGACGGTTCGTCACCTGTCGGTGTCGCCGTGCGCGTGCTGGTGGCCGCAGCGCTCGTCGCCGCCGCCGTTGCCACCTGGGTGCTGCGCCGCGACCGTGTGCGTCGATGGTTCCGCAGCTTCATGGCCGAGGGTCGCGCGGCCACGGCAGCCCGACGCAACGCGTCACCCGACCAGAGGGGGATCTCGTGAGCACTGCGCTCTCCACTCGACAACTCACCAAGCACTACGCCGCCGGCAGCGACGGCGAACGACCGGCGCTGGCGCCGCTCGACCTCGACGTCAGCGACGGCAGCCTGGTCGCGCTGATCGGCCACAACGGCAGCGGCAAGACCACGCTGCTGCGCATGGTGGCCGGCCTGCTCGACCCCACCGGTGGGACGATCGAGGTGCACGGCCATCCGGTGGGCTCGGCCCCGGCCCGCGCGGCGGTGTCCTATCTCGCCGACCAGCCGACGTTCTACGACGACCTGTCCCTCCTCGAGCACCTCGAGTACGTCGCCCGCCTGCACGGACTCGCCGACTGGCAGGGTCGGGCGGGCGAGCTCACCGCCAGGCTCGGGCTCTCCGACCGGCTCGATCAGGTGCCCACCACGTTCAGCCGTGGCCTGCGCCAGAAGGCCTCCATCGCCCTGGCGTTCGTGCGCCCGTTCACGCTGCTGCTCGTCGACGAGCCGTTCGTCGGCCTCGACAGCGCCGGCAAGGAAGCCTTGCTCGACCTCTTCGCCGAGGCCCACCGCGGGGGCGCCGCCGTGGTGGTGGCGACCCACGAGCTCGGCTTCGTCTCACGTGTCGAGCGGCTGGTCGCGCTCGCCGACGGCGAGGTGCGCTACGACGGCCCGCCCGACGGCGCCGACGCACAGGCACTCGTCATCCCCGGCTGAGCCGAGTCGCCCTGGTGCCGGTGCCGCAGCCGTGCATCACCCGGGTACCATCTGCGCCATGCACGAGTTCACCACCGTCAGCGCCTCGTCCTACGACCCCGCAGCACTCGCCGCGAAGCTCACCGAGAAGTCCGCCGAGGGCTGGTCGGTCGTGTCCATCGTGTCGACAGGTGGCGATGTCACGGCGTTCCTCAGCAAGGCCGCTGGCGGAGCCGCCGCGGCCGCACCGGCCGCGGCCGCGGCAGCCGTCGTCGCCGAGCCGGCCGGGTGGGCCGCAGCCCCCGAGTCGTCGGCGCCGGCACCTGCCGCTGCTGCAGCACCGGCACCGGCACCCGCCCCTGCCGCGGTGGCCCCGGCCACGCCGGCCATCCCCGCCGACTGGTACGCCGATCCGTCCGGTCGCTTCGAGCTGCGCTACTGGAACGGCACGGCCTGGACCGAGCACGTCGCCCGCGCCGGTCAGCAGTACACCGATCCGCCGGTGGCGTGACTCCCGCCACCCGGGTCCAAGGACCCTGACGCACCCGGCCGTCCGGGGCTACCGTCGCAGTCGATGCGTGCCACGTCCGTCGGCCATGCCGGCATCTTCGTCGAGACCGACTTCGGCTCGATCCTGTGCGATCCCTGGTTCCTCCCTGCGTTCCACGGCTCGTGGTTCGTGTTCCCGCGCAACGACCAGCTCCCCGCCGAGCTGCTCGAGCGCATGGAGCGCACCGACTACCTGTACATCTCGCACCTGCACGCCGACCACCTCGATGAGCCCTGGCTCGCCGAGCACATCAGCCGCGACGCCACGGTGCTCATCCCCGGCTACCCGACCCGTGAGCTCGAGCGCAAGCTGCGCGGCCTCGGATTCACCAAGGTGCTGCGCACCGAGGACGGCCACGAGCACGTCCTGAACGGTCCGCTCACGATCGCCATCCATGTCGAGACGAGCATCACCGATGGCCCCGGCGGCGACTCGGCGATCGTCATCAGCGACGGTGTGAGCCGTCTGGTCAACCAGAACGACTGCCGCACCAACGACCTCGCTGCCCTCCGCTCGCACGGCCCGGTCGATCTGCATTGGCTGCAGTACAGCGGGGCGATCTGGTACCCGATGGTCTACGACGAGACCCCTACCCGCATGCGCGAGCTCGTCGACGCCAAGGTGGACAGCCAGCTCACCCGGGCGATGCGCTACGTCGAGGCGATCGACGCGCGCGCCGTGGTGCCGAGCGCCGGCCCGCCCGCGTTCTTGGACCCCGAGCTGTTCGGGCTCAACATGATCACCGGCGACGAGCTGAGCATCTTCCCCGCCCAGCGCGTGTTCCTGCAGCGCCTCACCACGGCCGGGCGCACCGGGGTGCTCGCCATCCCGGGCACGGCCATCGACATCACGCCGGAGGGCATCACCGTCACGCACCCACTGCCCGACGCCGAGGTCGACGCGATCTTCACCGACAAGGAGGCCTACCTGCGCCGCTACCAGGCCGACTGGCTCGGCTGGCTCGACGCGATGAAGGCCGGTTGGCACGCGCCGACGGCGGACCTCTACGAGACGTTGAAGGCATGGTGGGAGCCGCTGCTGGCCATGGCGCCCACCCTGCGCGCCGCGGTGGGCGCCAACTGCCTGCTGCGCTTCGGCGACCTCGAGCTGGTCATCGACTTCCCTGCCGGGGCGCTGCGACCGTACGCCGGCGAGCCCTACCGCTACCGCTTCGAGATCCAGCGCGAGCTGGTCGAGACGGTCGCAGCGCGCCGGGCGGTCGACTGGAGCGACTCGCTGTTCCTGTCGTGCAGGTTCCGCGCCTGGCGCGAGGGCCCGTTCAACGAGTACCTCTACAACTTCTTCAAGAGCCTCTCGGTCGAGCGGATGCGTCGCGCCGAGGCCGAGGCCCTCCGCAAGCTCGACCCCGACCGCGGGGGCATCGCCGGCCAGGAGATCCGCATCGGCGACTACATCTGCGAGCGGGCCTGCCCCCATCGCCAGGCCGACCTGAGCGTGTTCGGCGAGATCGACGGCGACGTGCTGGTGTGCACCCTGCACGGCTGGCGGTTCGACCTCGAGACGGGCGAGTGCCTGACCGCGACCGACCGCAAGCTGCGGATCAGACGCGCAGACTGAGCCGGTAGGCGAGCTCGTAGCGCCCGGCCGCGAGCCGGTAGCGGTCGAGCACGTCGGGGCCGCAGCTGGCCGTGCCGAGGCCGCGGTGGGCGACGTCGAGGTGCACGATCACCTCGGGCCGCGGACGCAGCTCGGTGTGGGTCGAGGCGGCGAAGAGGTCGGCCGCGCGGTGGTGCGTGGCCGAGCAGTGGAGCACCGTGGGCTGCACGACGTCGACGCGCACCCGCTGGCCCGACGTCGGATCGAGCAGCTCGAACCAGCGGCAGTCGGTGCGCAGACCGAACTCCTGCGGCACGAGGTAGGGCGACTCGTCGAGCGGCCCCTCCCAGACGCCGAGATGCGATCCGCGGTTGCGGTCCGGGTAGTTCTCGTGCGGGCCGCGACCGAACCAGCGCATCACCGAGAAGCGACCGGGGAGGGCGAACGACACACCCACCCGGGCCAGGTCGGCGAGGGCCTCGGGCACCTCGACACGGTGGCGGTAGTCGACCGAGCCGTCGGGCGCTGCGGCCCGCGACCACGTGTGCTCGACCAACTCGTCGGCCGGGCGCAGGTGCAGGCCCGCCTCGGTCCAGCGCTGCCAGGCGTCTCCGCCGATCTTGTGGCGCAGCGACAGCTCCGGCAGGAGCTTGAAGCCGTCGTTGTCCGTGGTGGCGCGGAACAGCTCGAGCGTGACCGGAGCCACGAGCACCTCGTCGGTCGCGGCCGCCAGATGGTTGGGCACGAACCGGCTGCGCCGCTGTGGGCGCGCGGCGCGCAGCTCGACCTGATCGGTGGCCACCACATGGCCGGCCGGCGCCCACCAGGTGGACCGGCGCAGGGCGACGGCGACCGACAGGTGCACCTCGCCGCTCCCTGCGGGCACGGCGCAGGGCAGGGGCACCTCGACCGAGCTGAGCGGCGCGACGGCGGGCAGGCGCCAGCGGCCGCGGCGCGCCACCTCGCCGTCGACGAGCAACGACCACGTGGCGGTGAAGCCGGCGATGCCGGTGAACGCCTGGCGGTTGGTCACCCGTAGCGTGCCGCGCCGTCTGCCCCGCTCGACGGTGACCGGACGGTGGACCCAGGCCACCTCGGCCATCGCGGGGTGCGGCTCGAGGTCGGCCGACACGAGCCCGTCGGCGACGAAGTTGCCGTCGTGCGGCGTGTCGCCGCACTGCCCTCCGTAGGCGAGGCGCACCGTGCCGTCGGGCAGGCGCTGGCGCAGGCCGTGGTCCTTCCACTCCCAGATGAACCCACCCTGCAGGCCGGGCGTCGCCGTGATGACGTCCCAGTAGTCGGCGAGCGATCCGTTGGAGTTGCCCATCGCATGGCTGTACTCGCACAGGATGAGCGGCCGACTGCCGAGGCCGGACTCGCCGTAGCGGCGGATGGCGTCGATCGGCGCGTACATCGGGCAGACGATGTCGCTGGCGGGCAGGCCGCCATCGACCCAGCCGGCGTGGAAGACCGCGCCTTCGTAGTGCAGCGGTCGGGTCGGGTCGGTGTGGCGGATCCAGCCGGCGAGCGCGTCGTGGTGCGCGCCGTAGCCGCTCTCGTTGCCGAGGCTCCACAGGATGATCGACGGGTGGTTGCGGTCGCGCTGCACCATCCGCTGCCCGCGGGCCATCCACGTGGCCAGGTAGCGCGGGTCGTGGCACAGGCTCGTGTTGTAGCCGTGGCTCTCGATGTTGGCCTCTGCCACCACGTAGAAGCCGAGCTCGTCGCACAGGTCGAAGAACCGCTCGTCGTTCGGGTAGTGCGAGGTGCGCACCGCAGTGATGTTGTGCCGGCGCATCACCTCGAGGTCGGCGCGCATGTCGGCCTCGGTGACGGCCTTGCCGCGATCGGGGTGGTGGTCGTGACGGTTGACCCCGAAGATCCAGATCGGCTGGCCGTTGACCAGCAGTTGGCGGTCGCGGACCTCGACATGGCGGAAGCCGACGAGTTGCTCGGCCGTGTCGACCACGGTGCCGTCGGGACCGAGCAGCTCCACCACGACCCGGTGGCGCGTCGGTGACTCGGCGCTCCAGGCAGCGACCTTGGGCACCTCCCAGGTGGCCTCGACGACGTGGCCGGTGAACACGTAGGGGGTCTCGAAGCGGTGCGGCACCGAGGTGGTGCGCACTGCGCCGATCCGGCGACCGGCCAGGGTCTCGAGCCGGCTGCGGACCTTCCAGCCCGCCTGCGCGCCATGGGGAGCGCCGAACGCGACGTGAGACCTCACCTGCAGCAGCCCGGTGCCATCGGCCACGCGCAGGTCGGCGACGCAGTGCACGTCGGCGAGATGGGTGAGCGGGCGAGCCTCGAGCCACACGCTGCGGTGCAGCCCGGCCATCCACCACTGGTCCTGGTCCTCGACGTAGCTCTGGGCGCTGTAGCGCACCACCACCACGGCGACGTGGTTCGTGCCCGTGCGCACGTGGTCGGTGAGGTCGTACTCACTCGGCAGCCGGCTGTCGGTGCCGTACCCGACGAAGGCGTCGTTGAGGTAGACCGCGTGCACGCTGTCGGCAGCGCCGAGGTGCAGCACCACGCGCTGGCCGCGCCAGCCCTTGGGCAGCGTGAAGCTGCGCCGGTAGACGCCGGTCGGGTTGTGCTCGGGCAGCCGTGGCGGCGGACCCGGGAAGGGCATCTGCACGTTGGTGTAGTGCGGCAGGTCACCCACGTCCTGCAGGGTCCAGTTGCCCGGCACGGCGAGCCGCCGGCCGGCGGTCGGGGTGGGCCCCGTCACTGCCGTCGCGGGGACCGCCTCGGGGGTGGTGAACAGCTCGAACCACCACTCGCCGTCGAGCGAGCGGACAGCGGCAGCGTCGCGTGCCATCGGCACGTGCATCGGGCAGCGGTGGAGGTGGATCGCTTCGGGGTCGGCCCAGGGCCGCGTGGCCCCGACCACGGGCAGCACGGTCAGCCGCCGTGCACCCAGACCGTGGTGCCCATCGGCATCAGGTTCTGGTCCCAGACGAAGTCCATGAAGGGCACGCTCACCCGCACGCAGCCGTGCGAGGCCGGGTAGTTGGGGATGCTCCGCGAGCCGTGGACGGCCACGCCACCACGGAAGTACTTCGGCCGGTAGATCTCGCCGAGGTCACCCTCCCACCAGCCTTCGGGGCGCTCGCGGTCGACCTTCCAGAGCCCGTTCGGGGTGATCGACACGCCGCGCTGGATCTCGCCGGGCGTGTTCTTGTCCTCTTCCTCGTAGGGCAGGCCGTCACCCGTCGAGGTGTTCACGGTCCAGACGGTCTTGCCGTTCTGGATCACGAACAGCAGCTGGCGGGTCTTGTCGACCTCGATCAGCGTCCCGGCATCGGCCGCGCCGCGGGCTCGCTCGGTGAGGTTGGTCAGGTAGGCCGCCGTGGTCTCGTCGACCGAGCCGGTCGCCGGGAGGCCGAGGTACTTCTGGAACGCCATCACGGCCTGCTTGGTGGTGTGGCCGTACTCGCCGTCGGCACCCGCGTGCCAGAAGCCGAGCTGCAGCAGCCGCTCCTGCATGATCCGGGTGGGTTCGCCGTCGCGCTGGCCGACGGCCTCGATGAGCACCGCCGACGGGCCGACGATCTGGACGTTGGGCGGCAGCGTGGTGGTCGGCGCCGCCGTGGTGGTCGGCGCCGCCGTGGTGGTCGGCGCGGCCGTGGTGGTCGGCGCGGCCGTGGTGGTCGGCGCGGCCGTGGTGGTCGGCGCGG
>DAINND010000134.1:0-8309 GCA_036736065.1 Ilumatobacteraceae bacterium | reverse complement strand
TCTTCGCCAAGCTCGGCGCCCGCGACCGCGCTGCGGCGATCATCCTCGCCTTCGAGGCCGGCATCGCCGAGCCACGTGCGGCCGGTCCTCGCCCGTCCCCGGGCTCACGTCCGTGACGATCACGACATGACGTCCTTGCGCTCGAATCGCAGCACGGCGATGCCGACGAGCACGACGAAGACCGTCACGTTGTAGAAGAGGCCGACCGCCATCTCGTCCCACACGATGACCGGCCCCAGGGCGTCGGCCCAGGCGCCGGCGTAGCGCGCGGGGAGGAGCCCGCGGATGGAGCCCAGGGCTTCGATCGCGTCGAGGATGTTGGCCACCACCACGATCACCACGGATGCGCCAACGGCCCCCAGGGGGACGTCGGTGGAGACGCTCGCCAGGAAGGCGATGCCTGCAGGGACGAGCAGCGTCACCGCGATGTATCCGGTGATGACGGCGAGCCGCACGGTGGACTCGCCCACCCCGAGGCTGCCGCTCAGCGGGCTGACCAACGTGCCGTCACCGAAGGCGAGCAGACCGAGGAGGAACGAGGTCACCACGAGGACGGCGAGCATCGCGAGCGTCAGCATCAGGCCGACCACGGCCTTGACGAACAGGAACCTGCGGCGTGGGACGGGCGCGGCCAGCAGGTAGCGCATCGTCGACCACGAGGCCTCCCCGGCCACGGTGTCGCCGAGGAACATCGCCGCGAGGATCACGAGCAAGAAGGCGGACGAGAAGAACAACCCGCTGAGCGCGAAGTTCCACGGGCCGGATGCCATCAGGCCGAAGACGTCGAAGTCGCCGTCCGCCAACCCGCCACCACCCGATGACGAACCGAACTCCACAGCGAGCACGACCACGATCGGGAGCGCGATCACCAATCCGAAGGCGACGGCCGTGCGACGACGCCGGAGCTGACGGGTCAGCTCGACGCGGACGCTCAGGGTCCGCTGTGCCGAGTAGCTCTCCATCAGTGACCCTCCTCCACGAGCGGCCCTGCATTGACCAGGTGGTCAGCGCCGACGAGATCCATGAACACGTCCTCCAGGTGCTCGCCGCTGCGCCCCGCCAGCAGCTGCCCCACGGTTCCCGCCGCCACCACCGTGCCCCGATGCATGACGACGACGTCCGTGCAGGTCTGCTCGACCTCGCTGAGCAGGTGCGAGGACAGGATCACCGTGCGGCCGTTCGTGGCGTAGTCGCGCAGGATCTGGCGCATCTCACGGATCTGCGGCGGATCGAGACCGTTCGTCGGCTCGTCCAGGAGGAGGATGTCGGGCATGCCGAGCATCGCCTGTGCGATCCCGAGTCGCTGCTTCATGCCTTGGCTGTACGTGCGCACGTTGCGATCGATGGACGGGCCGAGACCAGCGATCTCGAGCACGCCATCGAGGTGCATCGCTCCCGAACGCCCACTCGCGCGCCAGTAGAGCTCCAGGTTCTCGCGCCCTGACAGATGTGGCAGGAACCCGGGCCCTTCGACGAACGCGCCGACGCGCGACAGCACGGCCGCGCCCGGCGCGACCCGTTCGCCGAAGATGAACACACTTCCCTCCGTCGGTCGGATCAAGCCCATCGCCATGCGCATCGTCGTGGTCTTGCCGGCGCCGTTGGGGCCGAGGAGGCCGAGGACGACGCCTCGAGGAACGGTGAAGCCCACGCCCGCAACAGCCCGCACCCCGTCGCCGTACTGCTTGACCAACCCCTCGATCACCAGCGGGCTGTCGGCGAGGTCCGCCCTCACCGAAGCTCCGTCGAGCCGCGGCCGCAGGAGCCGTAGGGCGACGGCCATCGCCACGCAGACGCCGAGCGCCATGAGCGGCCACACCCACAGCGCAAGCCCCTGGGCCCGAGGCGTCATCTCCAGCTGCGGGATCACGACGGCGGGGTCGGCGAGCGCCACCGTGTAGACGGCGGGCTCCGTCGGGGTGCGGAAGGCCTGGTCGGTCGTGCTCACCGTGATGACCAGCCGATCCCCTGCAGCGACGTCGGCAACGATCGCGGGGAGCTCGACGGTGACGCGGCGGGGGGCCGGCCCCACGTCGATGTTCACCGGGGCGATCAGCCCGTTCGGCAACACGAATGCGCCGGCTCTGGTCTCGACCCGCAGGCCGACGAACAGGCTGGCTCGCCGTGGTGCATCGCTCGACACGTCCAGGCCGACTCGCGACGCCCCGATGATGCGGGTGGGCTCGTCGAGCGGCTCGGAGATGAACAGCGCCCCCTGGTTCGGCCCCACCTGATCGCCGACGAGTGCGAGCAATCCTCCCAGGGAGCCGATGCCGGGAAGTGAGCTGACGGCTGCAGGCAGGCCGCCAGCAGGGGCAAGGATCCTCTGCGGAGGCCCGGCGATCGGGATCGCCCGCTCCGCGGCGCCGGTGAGGCCGGGGTAGCGCGGGCTGGTCAGGAGCTCGACCGTTCCCGACTCACGGTCATCGAGGGCCGAGCCGGTCACGCGCGACACCTCGAAGTCGAGCGGCACCGGTGGGCCGCCGGCGAGGTGGGCACGGAACCAGGCTCGGGGCGAGGCTTCGAGGCGATCCGATTCGTCCACGCCTCCGTCATGGCCCTGCGCGTGCCAGACGACCTTGATCGGCGTGTCGGGGTTCGCGGCTCGGATCTGCTCCGCAGTCGCATCGACCTGCTGCAGGGGGAACAGCGAGTCCGCCTGTCCTCCCCCGAGCAGCGTCGGCACGGTGATCCGGTCGGTGATGCTCACCGGCGAGGATCTCCTCATCAGGGCACGCAGCTCGTCGGTCAACGTCGCGTTCGTCGCCACGGAGACGTAGGCGTCACACCATTCCTGCGAGAACCGGCCGCAGATGTCCGCCTGGCCGGGTGGTGAGCCCAGCCCGGCGCTGAAGAAGAGCGACGTCCACAGTTGCTTGTAGACGCCCGGGAGGTCCGTGTCCGTCACGCTCTGCGCGAAGAGCGACGACTCGAGGTCGTTCCAGGTGATGTCAGAGGCAATCGCATCGACGCGGTCGTCGAGCCCGGCGACCATCAGGGCCAGCGCTCCGCCGTACGAGGCGCCGGCCACCCCCACCACGGGATCACCGGGAGCTTGCGCCTCCACGGTCGGCAGCGCAGCCAGATGGTCGATGACGCGGGAGGCATCCGCGACCTCGAACTGCGGGGAGTTCATGGAGATGGCGCCGGAGGAGTCCCCGAAGCCACGGGCGGTGTAGGCGAGCACGACGAAGCCCGCGGCAGCCAGGTCGACGGCCTGCTCGGCAACCGACTCCTTGCTGCCACCGAAGCCGTGGGCGAGGACCACCGCGGGAGCGGGGGTCGCATCGGGGAGGTACAGGTCGGCGGAGAGCTCCACCGGCGTCGGGTCACTCGCCGACGTCGGCCCACCGAGGATCGTGACTGCGGTGGGTCCCGATGCCGCGATGGCAGGCGCCGTCAGGGCAGGTGCAACGGCCAGGCCCACCAGGCATGCGCACGCTCCGGCTGCGACGAGCACTCGTCCTGGTCCGACTCCGAACAGCACGGACGTCAGCGGTCCCCGCGCCGCGGCTGCCCAGCGGGCAGGCCGCTTCCGCAGATCGTCGACGTCCGAGTCAACATGAGGGTCCTTTCGGCGGGCAGCAGCACGCGCGTGAGTCGTCGTGGCTGCATCGTGGTGGAGCGACACGCGCCGTGTGACGGGACGGTGGACCGTTCGTGGACGGGCCCACGGACGCGGGGGCGACCCGTACCGCGGGGCGCGGCCTCGCGGCGCGGCTGGCGCGGAATCGCCCGTGCCACCATGTTCACAGGTTCACCAGTGGTCCAGCTGCGGCGCCGGGACCTCAGCTCTTCCTCGCGGTCGCCGCACGCATGGCGGAGCGTCGGGCGCGGCGTGACTGCCCCCTGGCACCCAGCGTCCTCGCGCGCTCCAGCCACTCCTGTCGCTGTGCGGGCGTCGACATCTTGACCGAGCCGAAGTAGGCGGTCGCCATGGTGCTGACCCCACAGAACCCCAGGATGCTCCGCTCGAGCGCCCGCTCGTCCGCGGCACCTCGCACAAACCTCCAGAACCACGGCGGCGCATCGCCCGTCACCAGGAGTTGGGCGGTTCGACCGGCGAGGAGACGCTCCCATCGGACGCGGCTTCCTCGACGAGGGAGGTACCTGAAGGCGACTCCGGGGGCGAACACGACCTCGAAGTAGACCTTGAGCAGCGCGGGTGGAAGACCCCACCAGATGGGGTATGCGATGACGATGTGGTCGGCCCGGACCAGTTGGGTGCGCATGGCCTCGAGGTCGGGCGTGATGACCGGGTCGTCCGTGCCGTGCTGGTACGTCATGTACGGCTCGAGATGCATCTCGCTCAGGCGCAGCACCTCGACGTCGTGGCCCTGGCCTCTCGCCCCCGCGACGTACTCATCGGCGAGGGCGCCGACGAAGCTCCCACGGCTCGGATGGCCGTCGACGACGAGGATCTTCATGGCTCCTCCAAGTGTTGCTGGGCCCTCGAGGCCCCGGTCCGAGTGGCATCACCCATCCGGCCGCCGTGCGAGACGCGGGGCAGGGCGAGGTCGGCGAGCAACGTGGCCAGGTGCTCGGGGTGCTCGGCCGCGAGGAGGTGCGTCGCCTCGGGCACTTCCACGTAGCGCGCCGCCGGGATCAGCTCGGCCAGGTCGCGTCCCTGGGCCGCGGTCGTGAGCAGATCGTCCGTCGCGGAGATCACCAAGGTCGGCACGTCCACGCCGGCGAGCTCGGCGGTGAGGTCGTGGGCGCGGCAGAACTCGATCTGGCGGAGGAAGCCGACCGGATCCGGAGGGTTCGACACGTAGCGGCGCTCCAACCAGGCGAGCAGATCGGGTCGACGGCGGGCGAGGCCCGGTCCGGTGAGGAACAGCACCGACACCATGAACTGGTCGGCCAGCCCGAGGCGTCGGATCAGCTCGATGCGGGCGTCGAAGACCCGCCGTGACCACTCGTCGCACGACGCATACGTCGTGATGAGCGCCAGTGAACGCACCCGGGACGGGTGGCGCACAACGTACTGCTGGGCGATCATGCCGCCCATCGAGATGCCGGCGAGGTGGACGTCGTCGAGCCCGAGGCCGTCGAGGACCGCAGACACGTCCTCGGCCACGAGCTGCCCCGTGTAGGCGGTGTCGGGCTTGTCGCTGCGGCCTGCGCCTCGGGGCTCCATCACGATCACGTCGAACCGCGACTCCAGAACGGAGCGCACCGGCGCCCAGCTCTCGACACCCATTCCGAGACCCGGCACCAGGAGGAACGGCTCACCTGCTCCGGATCGTTCGACGTGGATGCGAGTCCCGTCCGCGCTGACCACGGTCACGGCACGGACGGCCTCCGCCGGACTGCCACGGCTTGGATCTCCACGAGCAGTGCCGGATGGACCAGCGAGCAGCCCAACGTCGCTCGGGCGGGTCGGTGCTCGCCGAAGGCCGCGGCGTAGGCGGCGTCGAACGCCCGGTAGTGATCGAACGAGGTCAGATAGACCGTCGTGCTGACCACATCAGCAAGGCTGAGCCCCACCTCGGCGAGCACGGCCGCGACGTTGGCGATCGTCTGCGTCGTCTGGGCGGTGATGTCGCCCACACCGACCAACTGACCGTCCGGCCCGGTCGCCGTCTCTCCGGCGACGAACACCCATTCCTCGGTCGCGACGCCGTGGGAGTAGTGGGCACGGGGTGTCATCAGCCCCGCTGGTGCGAGGATCTGTGGCCCGTCGGGTCGTTCGGACGACTGCGCTTCGCCGGTCATGGTCGGATGGTAGATGCAAGATATCTTCCTGACAAGCTACTTTCGGGATTGATACATTCAGGGAAGCGCGCGTACGCTGCTCGCACCGGTGATCGGCGGTCACGCCGAGGAGGAGGTCATCTCATGTGGGACAGAGGCGCAGCCACGGTCGTACAACCGGGCGAGAGGTCGACGATCGTCACCGAGGCGCCGGTGGTCGGCACCGTGCGTCTCCTGGTCGGCCCCTCGTCACCCGGGTCGCGCCTGTTCACCTCGATGCTCCACCAGGTCGAGCGAGGCTCCACGACCCGTCTGGTCGGCGGTGAGCGCGCCGAGCAGGTCGCCTTCGTCTATCGCGGGAGCGGCAGGTGCGCGTCGGATGACGGATGGCACGACCTCCCCACGGGGTCGACGGTGCACGCGGTCCCCGGATGCGATGTCGCGATCGAGGCCGTCACGGACCTCGAGCTGTTGGTCGTCGTCTTCTCGGTGCCGATCGATCTCGACGGCGCTGCGAGTGCACCGACAGGCGACGGGGCCCGCCCGCCGAAGGTGCTGCTCCCCGACGACGGTGACTCGTACTGGCAGCCGGAGCCCGCCGGCCAATACGCCACCGTCAAGCTCAGCCCGCTCAGCTCGGCTTCGAACCACTTCTCGATGGGCACCCAGCACGTCCGACCCGGCGGCACCCTGACCGCTCACGCCCACGAGCGCAACGAGGAGCTCAAGTTCATCGCCCAGGGCCACGGGTACGCGATGGTCGACGGCGTCCGGCATCCCGTCGAGCCGGGCACGATCCTGTACACCGGTCGCTGGGTGACGCACGAGTTCCACAACGAGTCCGACGACGACCTGGTCATCGTGTGGACCTTCCTCCCGCCCGGGCTCGAGTTCCTGCTCGCAGGCATCGGTCGTTCACGCACGCCCGGTGACGACCGGCCCGACGACGTCGACTACCCGGCCAACATGCGCGAGCTGATGCGAACCACGTTCCTCGCCACCCCCGGACGAGTCGCCAAGCACGCGTCGGAGAACTGACCGAGCGGAGTCAGGCCCGGGGTGGCGCCCGGCGCCCTCAGCTCGTCTGGATCCCCCGCTCGGCCCGCCAGGCCTCGAACACGAGGGAGAGCTCGCGCAGCAGGTCGGCCAATGCGGCACGCTCGGAGGGCGACATGGGCCCGAGCAACTCGTGCTCGTTCGCGATGTGCGCCGTCAGGGCCTTGTCGATCAGCCGTCGCCCCTTCGCCGTCAGCTGCACCAACGAGCCGCGGCGATCCGAGGCGTCCGGACGCCGCTTGAGGAGGCCGTCTCGCTCCAGCCGGTCGAGCACCTTCGTGATGCCGCCCGACGAGCGGATCAGGGTGCGCCGCAGGGCGGTCGGCGTCAACTGGTGCGGCTCCCCGACGCGACGCAGCTCGGCGAGCAACCAGAACTCGGAGGGCGAGAGCCCGAACGGCTCGAAGCTCTGTTGGTAGAAGGACTCGAGCATCCGCGCCACCCTCGCCACGCGGCCCATCACCGCGATGGGTGAGCAATCGAGGTCGGGGCGCTCCTGCGACCATTGGGCCAGGATCGTGTCGAGGATGTCGGTTCGAGGCATACGTGTCGATGGTACAGCGACCCCTGCAGGCACCATGAACAGATTGTCTTCGTCGAAAGAACCTTGCTAGCGATCTATCTGTGGGGTACGGTCGCCGTCGGCGGACGCGGTCGTCCTCCGCCGGCGGAGGGAAGCACGTGATCGGTGACATCTTCGTCAGCAACCCGACCGTCCATGCCTACAACCTGCGTGACGACAACCTCCGCGACAACGACGTGTCGCGAGGATTCCGGCGGATCCTGTGGGGCCTGCACTCCATGTGGAACCCGCCGGAGTACCAGGTGTCGCGTGAGATGTACTACTCCGATTGGTCCGCGGAGCTGCTGGCCCGCACCCTGTTCCTCGAGTCCGGGGTCGACCTGGCCGGCAACCAGAACCTTCGACTCGATTCGTGGTTCCACGACGGGCTGTGCTCGCACGAGAAGAACCTCGAGGTCGCCGAGCGCTGGCCGGACCGCTTCCTCACGTATGTGGGCGTCGACCCGACTGCCGGGCTCGACATCTGCCTCCGAGAGCTCCGGGAGCAGATGGCCCAGCTGCCCCGATCGATCGGCCTGAAGCTGTACCCCGACCAGGTGCAACCGCTCAGGAGCTGGCGGATGGACGATCCGTCGCTGGCCTACCCACTGTTCGAGGCGGCGCAGGAGTTGGGGATCCGCACCATCGCCGTCCACAAGGCGGTGCCCAACGGTCCGGGCCCGATGAACCCCTACCGCGTCGACGACGTGGACGGAGCCGCAATCCACTTCCCGGACCTCAACTTCGAGATCATCCACTCGGGGCTCGCGTTCGCTGACGAAACGGCCCACGCCATCGGACGGTTCCCGAACGTGTACGCCAATCTCGAGATCACGTCACTGCTCCTGCACAAGCGACGGGGCTTCTTCGAGGAAATCCTGGGACTGTTCATGATGTGGGCCGGCACCCGCAAGATCATCTACTCGGACGGTTCGCTGTTCTGTCACAGCCAGACGCTGCTGGAGCGCCTCGTCGAGTTCCAGCTGTCGGAGCG
>DAINND010000133.1:0-8451 GCA_036736065.1 Ilumatobacteraceae bacterium | reverse complement strand
GGCCGCTGGCGCGACACGGGCCCCTACGGCTGCCTGGGCAACGGCCTCGGCTATGCGGTGGCGGCCCGCGTGGTGCACCCGTCGAGCCAGGTCGTGGTGCTGCTCGGGGACGGCGCGGCCGGCTTCAGCCTGATGGACGTCGACTCGCTCGTGCGCCACCGTCTGCCGGTGGTGATGGTTGTGGGGAACAACGGCATGTGGGGCCTCGAGAAGCACCCGATGCAGGCGATCTACGGCTGGGACATGGCCTGCGACCTGCAGCCCGGGTGCCGCTACGACCAGGTGGTCACGGCGCTCGGCGGTGGCGGCGAGCTCGTCACGTCGCCCGACCAGATCGGCCCGGCGCTCGACCGCGGCTTCGCGTCCGGGGTGCCCTATGTCGTGAACGTGGTGACCGACCCGTCCGACGTCTACCCGCGCTCGTCCAATCTCGCCTGATCCGGCCTCGTCCGAGCCGGCCGCCGATCGCCGCCCGCCCGGCCCGCGGCCTGCATCGAGGTGCACGAGGTCACGGTCGGACGGCTACGGCGTCGGGCATCGCACGGGTACGATTCCTGCATGATCGATCAGGACACGCTCACCACGGTGCTCGGCGCGGCCACCCGCACCGGTGCCGACTTCGCAGAGATCTTCGTCGAGGACAAGCGCTCCACCTCCGTGGGGCTCGACGACGGGCGTGTCGAGCAGGTGACGAGCGGCCGCGACCGTGGCGCCGGCATCCGTGTCGTGAAGGGTGACACCACGGGCTTCGCCCACACCGCCGACCTCAGCGAGGCCGGGTTGCGCGCCGCTGCCGAGGCCGCTGCAGCAGCCGCCAGCCAGGGCGGCGGTGGTGTGCGCACGGTGGCGCTCACCCGTGTGGCCCGCACCGAGGTCAACTCGATCGAGCGCTATCCCGACAGCGTGCCCAAGGCCGCCAAGGTCGAGCTCCTGCGCCGCGTCGACGACGCGGCACGCGGCTCCGGCGCGGCGATCGTGCAGGTGTCGGCCGGCTACGGCGACAGTGTGCGGCGGATCCTCGTGGCCAACACCGACGGGGTCCTCGCCGAGGACGAGCAGGTGCGCGCACTGGTGCGGATGAGCGTCGTCGCGTCCGGTGACACGGGCATGCAGACCGGGTTCCAGAGCGCCGGCCAGACCGTCGGGTTCGAGATGTTCGACAGCGTCGACGTCGAGGCGCTGGCGCGTGACGCGGCGCGCATGGCGCTCACCAAGCTCGAGGCCCGTCCGGCGCCGAGCGGCTCCCTGCCGGTCGTCATCAAGCAGGGCAGCGGCGGTGTGCTGTTCCACGAGGCGTGCGGGCACGGTCTCGAAGCCGACCTCGTGGCCAAGGGCGCGAGCGTCTACCGCGGCCGCCAGGGCGAGTTGGTGGCTTCACCGCTCGTCACCCTGGTGGACGACGGCACGATGAGCCGCGAGTGGGGTGCGCTGGGGATCGACGACGAGGGCCACCCGACCAAGTACAACGTGCTCATCCAGGACGGTGTGCTCACCGACTACATGTGGGACTACCTCCGGGCCCGCAAGGAGGGCCACGCCCAGACCGGCAACGGCCGCCGGCAGAGCTACATGCACCTGCCGATGGTGCGGATGACCAACACCTATGTCCTGAACGGCACCGAGGAGCCCGACGACATCATCCGCGCCACCGACCACGGTGTCTACATCGCCCAGCTCGGCGGTGGTCAGGTCAACACCGCCACGGGTGACTTCGTGTTCGGCATGACCGAGGCCTACCTGATCGAGGGTGGCGAGATCACCGAGCCGTTGCGCGAGGGCAACCTCATCGGCAACGGCCCGCAGGTGCTGCGCGACATCGATCTGCTCGGCAACGACTTCGCGATGGGCAACCCCGGAACCTGCGGCAAGGACGGCCAGGGCGTGCCCGTCGGTGACGGCCAGCCCACCCTGCGCGTGTCGGCGCTGACCATCGGCGGCACCGCAGCATGACCGATCTGCAGCACATCGTCGATCGCGTGGTCGCCCAGGCACAGCCGGGTGAGCAGATCGAGGCCTTCGTCTCGCGTGACCGCGAGACCGACATCCGCGTCTACGAGGGCGAGGTCGAGCACTTCGTCAGCGCGCAGAGCGAGGGCATCGGCATCCGCGTGATCGTCGGCGGCCGCACCGGCTTCGCCTACGCCGGGGCGCTCGACGACACGGCCGTCGCCGAGGTGCTCGCCGACGCGCGCGACAACCTCGGCTTCGGCAGCGTCGACGAATGGGCGGGGCTCGCCGAGCCCGACGGCGTTGCCGTGGTTGCCCAGGAGCTGTGGAACGAGCGCCTCGCCACCTACGACACGGCGCGCAAGATCGAGTTGGCCCAAGAGCTCGAGCGCCTCACGCTGGCCACCGATCCACGGGTGCGCGTCGAGGACTCCAACTACTCCGACGTGGCCAGCGAGTACGCCGTGGCCACCACCACGGGCATCCGCCGCTCGTCGCGGGAGAACGGCTGCTACGTGAGCGTGAGCACGATGGCCGACGACGGTGACGAGACCCAGACCGGGTTCGGTTTCAGCGTCGGGCGCTCACCCGACGCGTTCGATCTCGACAAGGCCGCCCGCGAGGCGGCCGAGCGGGCCACCCGGCTGCTCGGCGCCACCAAGCCGACCAGCCGTCGGCTCACCGTGGTGCTCGACCCGTTCGTCACTGCGCAGTTCCTCGGCATCATCGGCAGCACCCTCAACGGCGAGGCCGTCATCAAAGGACGCAGCCTGTTCAAGGACCGCATGGGCGAGTCGGTGGCCAACCCGATCTTCTCGCTGGTCGACGACCCCACCAACCCGTTGGCCTACACCGCCACCGAGCTCGACGGCGAAGGCCTCGCTGCGCGACGCAACGCGCTCATCGACCAGGGCGTGCTGCGCGGCTTCGTCCACTCGTCCTACAGCGCGCGGCGCGCCGGCACGCGCAGCACCGGCAACGCCGTGCGCGCGGGGTTCAAGGGAACTCCTGGTGTCGGCTGCCTCGCGCTGCAGCTCGCCCCGGGCACCCGCAGCCAGGCGGAGTTGATCGCCGGCATCGACGACGGCGTGCTCGTGCAGTCCGTGTCGGGCATGCACAGCGGCGTCAACCCCGTGAGCGGTGACTTCTCGACCGGCGCCGAGGGGATGCTCATCTCCAACGGGGCCCTCGGGGCTCCCGTGCGCGAGTTCACCATCGCCTCCACGCTGCAGAAGATCCTGCAGGACGTGGTCGAAGTCGGCGGTGACGTCGACTGGCTGCCCATGCGCGCAGCCGGGGTGAGCATCGTCATCGCCGAGATGACGATGAGCGGCGCCTGATCGACTCAACGGGCCAGCGCGTCGTCCATCGACCGGCAGGCCAGGCCCAGCTTGCGGGCGCGTGCGCAGTCGAGCACCAGGTGCCCCGGACGGACGAGACCACTCTCGGCCAGGCTGGCGAGGGGGACGCGGAACGGGTCGAGGCCCATCCAGCGCGCGAGCCGGGCGGCGATGTCGGCGCGCGACAGCGCATCGGGCCCGGCGACGTGCAGCGGTCCGGTCACGTCGCGCCGCTCTGCCAGGAGCACCACGGCCGCGGCCAGGTCGGCCGCGTGCACCGGGCAGCGGACCTCGTCGGTGAAGAACCGCATGGCGCTCCGGCCGGTCAGCGCGGCCTCGACGTCGGCCTGCGGTGGCGACGCCACGTCCGTCGCGTAGATCAGCGACGTGCGCACCACGACCGCATCGGGGCAGCCCGCCACCACCTCGGCCTCGGCCGAGGCCTTCCAGCGCCCGTAGTCGATGATCGGCGACGGCTCGTCGAGCTCGGTGTACGGCTCCGGGCGTCCGGCGAAGACCAGGTCGGTCGACAGGTGCACCAACCGCGCCCCGATCGCGGCCGCTGCACGGGCGACGTTGGCGCTGCCCTGCACGATCGTCCGAGGGTCGTCGCGCCGATAGGCGAGGTGGGCCACCGCGGTCGGCTTCCAGGACCGGAGCTGCTCCTCGACCGCAGCGGCGTCACGGACGTCGAGCAGCCGTGACGGAGGCGCCACGATGTCCCAGTCCGCCAGCGCCGGCAAGCGCATCAGGTGGCTGCCGAGCAGGCCCGACCCACCGGTGACGAGCAGGGATCGTCGGCGACCGCTCCGGCGCATGGTCCGAGCCTACGCAGCGCCCCGACGCCCGGTACCCTCGGCGGTCGTGCCCAGCCCGTCGCCCATCGCCGTCGAGCGCCACCCTCACCTGGCCGAGCCGTGCCGGCCCGGATGGGTCCGCGTCGACCTGCACAGCCACACCATGTGGAGCGGCGACAGCACCACGACGCCCGACGAGATCGAGCAGGCCGTCGTCGAGAGCGGCATCGATGTGCTGTGCATCACCGACCACAACGCGGTGAAGGGCGCCGAGCAGCTGGCCGACCGGCTGCCGTGCCGGGTCGTCGTGGGGGAGGAGTTGCGCACTCACGCCGGCGAGATCATCGGGCTGTTCCTCACGGACCGCATCCCGTTCGGCACACCTCCGGCGGACGCGGCCCGGGCCATCCGTGCCCAGGGCGGCATCGTCTACGTGCCTCCCCCGTTCGCCCCGATGCGGCGCAACCTCGCCGAAGCAGCACTCGACGCCCTGGTCGCCGAGGGCCTCGTCGACGCGATCGAGGTGCTCAATGCGAAGACCTCGCTCGCCAGCCTCAACCGTCGCGCCGATGAGTACGCGCGACGATTCGACCTCGCCGCCGGTGCGGGCAGCGACGCGCACGTGCCGGACGCGCTCGGGGCGGCGTTCGTCGAGATGCCCGACTTCGACGGCCCGGCCGACTTCCTCGCCAAGCTGCGCGAGGGCGTGATCGTCGGCCACCACTGGGACCAGCCTCGGCCCTGGCGCCCGCGGATCGTGCCGAGCACCTCGTCGAGCGACTAGAACGATCGACCGTGTCGGTTCTGCAAGCGATCGTGCTCGGGATCACCCAGGGCCTGAGCGAGTTCCTGCCGATCTCATCGAGCGGCCACCTCATCCTGGTGCGGTGGATCTTCGGGTGGGAGGAGCTGCAGCCCGAGTCGGTCGCCAAGGCCTTCGACGTGGCGCTGCACATCGGCACCCTGGTCGCCGTGGTCGCCTACTTCCGGCGCGACCTCGTGGTCTACGTGCGCGAGGGGTTGCTCCTGGTGGTGCGCCGCCAGCGGCCCACCACCCGCGAGGGCCGCCTCGCCTGGCTGCTCGTGCTCTCGGCGGTGCCCGCCGCGATCGCCGGCGCCCTGTTCGAGAGCGTCATCGAAGAAGTGCTCGGCGCGCCGTGGCTCATCGCCGTGTCGTTGATCGTGTTCGGCCTGCTGCTCGGGTGGGCCGACCGGCGTCCGGGAGAGCGCACGCTCGACGACTTCGGCACGGCCTCGTCGCTGCAGCTCGGCGCCGCACAGGCGCTCGCGCTCAACCCCGGCACGTCCCGCTCCGGCATCACCATCACGGCCGCGCGGATGGCCGGGTTCAGCCGTGACGCCGCGGCGCGGATCAGCTTCCTGATGAGCATCCCGGTCATCGTGGGAGCAGTCGTGTTCAAGCTGTTCGACCTCGTCTCCGGGGGGATCCCGGACGGGCTCGTCGTTCCCTTGCTGATCGGCATCGTGGCGTCCGGGCTGTCGGGCTGGCTGGCCGTGTGGGGCACGATCGCCCTGGTGCGCACGCGCAGCTTCATGCCGTTCGTGGTCTACCGCTGCATCCTCGGCGTGGTCATCCTCGTGCTGCTCGCCAGCGGCGTGCGCTGAGCGCCGACAACCGTCCGGCCAGCTGCTCAGTCCGGTCGTAGCACCAGGCCCACCTCCCCCCTCGTCGCGGCATCTGCCACCACGGCGGCGACCGATCGCGGCACGCCGACGATCGCGGAGTCGGCCGTTCCGGCGACAGCGATGACCACGGCCTCCTCGGCGACGAGCTGCGCGCCCCCGACGACATCGACTCGCTGGCCGGGGGCGAGGCCGAGCGCTGCGGCATCGACGGCCACCGCGACGCCTCGCCAGTCGGAGGGGAGCAGCTCGAGCCCCGATCGGCCGACATCGGCGCGCACCACGGTCTCACCGGCGGCGATGTGCTGCAGCGCGACCAGGCCCGCAGGGTCGCGCGGCAACGCCGACGAGGCGACCATCGCCCTGGGGTGGGAGCGCGGGACGGCCTCGATCGGGTCACCCGGAGCGAGGTCGCGGGTGCTGACCCAGACGGTGACGGTCTCACCCCATCGCCGTTCGGCGCGCTCGAGGGAGGCGACGGCTCCGGCCACTCCCCACGTCGCGACGACGCCGGCGAGCGCAGCGGCGAGCCAGACGAGACGAGGATGGCGGACGAGCCACGATCGGATGCGGACGACGAGCACGACAGGACCTCCCAGGATCGGTCGGTGGGGAGGGGAAGTCGTGCCGGCCCGTGCCGGCGAGTGGACGGCGGTCCGAGCCGGGGGCTCAGGTGGTGGTCGACGCCGCAGGCGCGGGTGCCGGCGTGCTGCTCGACGAGCCCGCCGAGCTGGAGCCCGAGCCCGAGTCGGACGACGGGCTCGACGGGCTGGACGGTGACGCGGCGCTCGAGGACGAGTCGCTCGACGAGCTGCTGCTCGACGTGCTCGACGACGAGCCGCGGCTGTCGGTCTTGTAGAACCCGCCACCCTTGAACGTCACCCCGACCGGGGTGAACACCTTCTTCACGGCCATGGTCTGGCCGGACGAGGGGTGCACGGCCTCGGTGAGCGCAGCGTCGGTGAAGGCCTGCTGCACCTCGATGGTCTCGCCGGTCTCGATGAACTTGTAGACGTAGGTGGGCATGGCGTCCTCGCAGGATCCGATGACGACGGGGGAGAGCATGTTGGCACTCGCCGATGTCGAGTGCTAACGCCGACAGAGTACCGGCTCGGACCCGAGGGGGCACCCTCGGGCCCGAGGTGCGCCGGAGTGCATGCTCACGACGCAGGGCACAGCCGGCTCCCTAGGATTGCGGCCCATGCGTGTCCGCACCGCCGTCGTGCCCGCCGCCGGGCTGGGAACCAGGTTCCTCCCCGCGACCAAGGCCGTCCCCAAGGAGCTGCTGCCGGTGCTCGACCGGCCTGCGCTGCAGTTCATCGTCGACGAGGCCATCGGCGCCGGGATCGACCACATCGTGATCGTCACCAGCCGTTCGAAGCCGGCGATCGAGGCCTACTTCGCGCCACAGCCCGAGGTGGTCGCCCGGCTGCGCGCGTCGGGTCGCGACGAGATGGCCGACCGACTCGAGGCCATCGGGCGCGACGTCCGGGTGAGCTTCGCCTACCAGGACCGGGCGCTCGGCCTCGGGCACGCGGTCGGGTGCGCCCGCGAGGCCGTCGGTGACGAGCCGTTCGCCGTGCTGCTGCCCGACGAGCTGATGGGCTCGCCCAGCCTGCTCGACCGCATGGCGCGGCTGTGCGAGTCGACCGGGGGCGGTGTCGTCGGCCTGAAGCGCGTGCCGCGCGACCAGGTGGGCGCGTACGGCGTCGTCGACCCGGCCGGCCCGGTCGACGACGGTGTGGTGGCGGTGCGGGCGATGGTCGAGAAGCCGGCCCCGGCGGACGCGCCGAGCGAGCTGATCATCATCGGGCGGTACGTGCTGACCCCGGACGTGTTCGACGAGATCGACCGGGTGCAGCCCGGCTCCGGCGGGGAGATCCAGCTCACCGATGCGATGCGCGCCCAGGCGGCACGCGGCCCGTTCCACGGTGTGGTCGGCGACGTCCGCCGTCACGACACCGGCACGCCGTTCGGCTGGCTCACCGCGGTCATCGAACTCGGCCTGGCCGATGCGCACGTCGGTCCGCCGCTGCGCGCCTGGCTGGCCGAGCAGCTCGCCGCGACGGGCGACTAGAGGCGGCGGAAGCGCAGCGGTTCGTCCATCACGAGCCCGTGCGCGTCGACGTCGAACTCGGTCGGCGGCTCGGAGCCTCTCGTGTGCTGCCAGCGGTGCGACGCGAGCCGCGTGTAGCGGTGCGGTTCCGGCACCAGCTCGAGCGTGTCGACGTCGATGCGCGCAATGGTCAGCTCGGCGCTGTGGCCCACGTGGAGCGGGAGCCGGTGCACCGGGATCGACCGGGTGAACGGTGTGCAGGGGAGGTCGAGGTCATAGCAGCCGTCGAGGTCGACGCGGTGCGCGCCGTTCACCTCGCCCCAGCGCCCGCCACCGTCGGTGGCGAGCCACAGATCGGGCTCGTCGAGGTCGCGGAACAGCAGGAACTGGCGGACCTGCCAGCTCGCCGACAACCGGAACACGTACTGGACCCGTTCGCGGCCGACCACACCGGAGACGGTCCAGGCCTCGTTCTCCCAACTGATCGAGACCTCCTCGACCCATGCGCGGTCCCAGGTCGACCAACGCACGAGGTGGCCGTCGACGCCGACGGGGAGGTACGAGCGCACCCGCCCAGTGTGCCAGCGTCGCAGCGCTTGAGTACCGTGCCTGGCGTGATCCCCGAGCGCGAGGCCCTGCAGCACGGCCTCGAGCGTTGCCCGGTCCT
>DAINND010000132.1:0-8464 GCA_036736065.1 Ilumatobacteraceae bacterium | reverse complement strand
GCAGGTGGCGTGAGCGACCAGCGGATGAGCCGGGTGACGGCATCGCCGGCGGGGCGCACGACGAACGCCTCGCTCACCGGCAGCAGCGGCAGGCGCAGCTGCCAGCGCGTCCAGGCAGGCATCAGCGACACCGCCGCCGCGGCGAGCAGCAGATAGGGCGGCCGAGCCGGCAGCGGCAGCGGGGGCTCGAGCAGCAGGAAGCGGGCCGCCTCGCGCGCCTCGGGCGTGCTGCGCAGCTCGTCACGGAAGTCGCGCAGCTCGCCGCGCAGGTCGGCCACCGAGGTGGGCGGGTGGTTCACGCCGAGCTTGCGGGCCACCAGCGCCACGTCGTGCACGTAGCGGTCGGCTTCGGCCGGCGTGAGCGGGCGCGTGCCGTAGCGCTGGTAGGCGGTGAGGAAGCTGTCGATCTCGGCGACGTGCACCCAGCGCAGCAGGTGCGGGTCGTTCGCCGCGTACGGCCGACCGTCCGAGGCGGTGCCCACCACCCGCTGGTGCACGCGATGGACGATCGCCACGGCCTGCTCGGCCACGGGGATGGGGCCGAAGGTGGTGGAGGCGAGGAACTCGGCGGTGCGCTGCAGGCGGCCCCACGGGTCGCTCCGGTAGTCGGAGTGCTGGGCCACACCGGCCATGGCCAGCGGGTGCAGCGACTGCAGCAGCAGGGCGCGCAGGCCACCCACGAACATCGACGCATCGCCGTGGACCAGGCGCACCGGGCTGTCGGCGGGGAACCACCGCGGCCCGGGGGCCGTCATGATGGCGGCGGCCTTGTCGTCGGGTTGGTCGCCGATCACCCGCCCCCGGATCTGCTCGGCCAGCCAGTCGCGGGCGGGATCGAGCGGTGAGGCCATGGGACGAGTCTGCCAGCAGATCGCGTCGGGCGGGGTTCAGCCGTCGACGGCGTGGGCGCGCAGGTCGGCCAACGACGAGTACTCGAGCGCCGACACGTGGGTGGATTCAAGACGCACCTTCGGAGCGGCGCCGGCGTCGAAGGCTTCCTGCCAACGGGCCGCGCACAGGCACCACTGGTCGCCGGCCTTCAGCCCGGCGAAGCCGTACTGCGGCATCGGGGTGGACAGGTCGTTGCCCACACTCCGCGAGAACGTGAGGAACTCGTCGGTCATCACCGCGCACACGACGTGCATGCCGGGGTCGTCACCTCGGTTCTCGCAGCACCCGGTGCGGTAGTAGCCGGTCATCGGGTCGTACGAGCAGGGCTGCAGTTCGTCGCCGAGCACGTTGAGCTGGTTCATGCGCCCATCGAACCATGCCCGGGCGCAGCAGGCCACCCGGAGCCGCATAGCCTGCGGGCATGCTCGATCCCAAGATCCGCGACTTCGCCCAAGGCCCCAACTTCGGCACCATCTCGATCCACCTGCCCGACGGGCAGATCGGCACCCACGTGATGTTTGTCGACGCCGACGACGAGCACGTGCGCATCAACACCGAGGTGCACCGCGCCAAGTACAAGGCCGCCGTCGCCGACCCGAACGTCACCGTGGCGATCTGGGACGGGTCGAATGCGTATCGCTACGCCGAGGTGCGCGGCACGGTGGTCGGCGAGATCCGCGGCCCCGAGGCCCGCGCCCACATCGACGCCTGCTCGCGGCGCTACCTGGGCCACGACTACGCCAACCCGATCCAGAGCGAACGGGTGGTGCTGAAGATCGCGCCGGTGCGCCAGCGCCACCAGGGTCTCTGACCTCGAGACCGGCGCGGCGGCGATGTCGGTGCAGGTTGGCCGTCAGGCCTAGCTGACGCTGACGCCGATCAGGCTGCCGACGGCGAACGTGAGCACGGCCGCCACGAGCATGATCAGCACCTGACGGGCCGCGGCCTTGGGCCGGTTGCGCTCGGCGAACTGGCCGATCGCCCAGCCGAGCGCGGCGGCCGCCACGACGCCGATCGCCACGGTCGCGATGGTCGCCGCACCGCCCGACCCGGTGAACCACGGGATGACCGGCAGCAGCGCGCCGACGATGAAGCACAGGAACGACAGCCCGGCAGCCTGCCAGGCGGAGGGCAACGCGTTCGGATCGACACCGAACTCCTCGCGGGCGTGGACGAGCAGCGCCCGATCGGGATCGCGCATCACATCGGCTGCGGCCCGCTCGGCCGTGGCCCGCTCCATGCCGTGCTCCTCGTACATGCCGGCCAGCTCGCGCTGCTCGGCCTCGCGGTGGATCTCGAGCTCGCGGCGCTCGACCTCCATCTCGCGCACGACCAGCTCGTTCTGGGCCGACACGCTGATCCACTCACCGGCCGCCATGCTGATCGCCCCGGCGAGCGCGCCGGCCAGGCCGGCGAGCCGCACCACGCTGCCGTTCACGTCGCTGCCGGCGAAGCCGATCACGAGCAGCACGTTCGACATCAAGCCGTCGCTCATCCCGAACACGGCGGCCCTGGCCAGGCCTCCCGAGACCTCCCGGTGCCCCGGATGGAGCTCGGCTTGGCGGGTGAAGGTGTGTCTGCTCACGATGCCACGCTACCCGTGCCCCGGCGTCGGGGCGGACACGACCCGGGCACCCCGCAGGTGGCGGAGGTGGCACACTGTGGACCGTCCGGGCGACAACGGCGTCGCCCGGTGACCACGAGGTGATCGATGACCGGGTTCGACACGTCCGTGCGCGTCCAGGAGGACTGGATCGCCGCCACACGCGAGGCCCTCGGCGACGCCGCAGCCCTGCTCGACCGGCTGCTCACGGCCATCCCCGCCGGCTACGACGAGCTGACCACGCCGTCGGTGGCGGCCACGGACGTGCGCTCGATCATCGGGCTGGTCGAGGGGGCCACCGACCTCGCCACGGCCGTGTTCCGCGCCGGTGACGCCGAGACCAGCGACCATCGCGTCCGCGTCTACCGGCAGGGCCCACCCATCCCGATCGCCGACCTCGTGCCGCTGTTCGACCACCTCGGCCTGCGCGCCGTCGACGAGCAGTCATTCGGCTTCGTGCTGGTCGAAGGTGGCGTGGTGCACCTGCACGACGTCGGCGTGCAACTGCCCGATGGGGTCGTGCTCGACGAGCGCCTCGAGACCGAGCTGCGCGCCGTGGTCGAGACCCAGCTGCGCGGTGAGTCCGAGATCGACGGCTTCAACCGGCTGGTGCTCGTCGCCGGCCTGACCGGCCGGCAGGTCGAGGTGGTGCGCGGCTACGCCAGGTACCTGCGCCAGATCGGCTTCCCGCTCAGCCAACAGTTCGTCGAAGGCGCCGTCGCCCGGCACGCGTCGATCACCCGCAGCATCGTCGCCCTGTTCGAGCAGCACTTCGACCCTGCAGCGATCCATGCCGATGCCGCTGAGCAGGCTGCCGCCGTCGCCCGCCTGCACACGGAGGTGACCGATGCGCTCGACGCCGTGCCCAGCCTCGACGACGACCGCGCCCTGCGCGCCCTGCACGCCCTGGTCGAGGCCACGCTGCGCACCAACGTGTTCCGGCCCGGCGACGACGGCGCGCCGCACCGGTCGGTGATGGCGTTCAAGCTCGATCCGGCCAAGGTGCCCGACCTGCCGCTGCCGCGGCCGATGTACGAGATCTGGGTGTGCTCGCCGCGGGTGGAGGGGGTGCACCTGCGTGGCGGCGCCGTCGCCCGCGGCGGCATCCGCTGGAGCGATCGGCGCGACGACTTCCGCACCGAGGTGCTCGGCCTGGTCAAGGCGCAGATGGTCAAGAACTCCGTCATCGTGCCCACGGGCGCCAAGGGCGGGTTCGTCCCCAAGCGCACGATGCCCTCGCCCGAGGCGACGCGCGCCGAGGGGGTCGCCTGCTACCGCGAGTACATCGCCGGCCTGCTCGACCTCACCGACAACTACGTCGGCACCACGGTGGTGCCACCACCGCACACGGTGCGCCGCGACGGAGACGACCCCTACCTGGTGGTGGCCGCCGACAAGGGCACGGCGACGTTCAGCGACATCGCCAACTCGATCTCGGCCGAGTACGGCTTCTGGCTCGGTGACGCCTTCGCCTCCGGCGGCAGCGCGGGCTACGACCACAAGGCAATGGGCATCACCGCCCGTGGTGCGTGGGAGAGCGTGCGCCGTCACGCCCGCTCGCTCGGCAAGGACGCCGACCGCGACGAGCTGACCGTCGTGGGCATCTGTGACATGGCGGGTGACGTGTGCGGCAACTGCCTGCTCCAGTCGCGCCACGTCAAGCTGGTGGCTGCGTTCGACCATCGGCACGTGTTCATCGATCCCGACCCCGACCCGGAGGCGTCGTTCCTCGAACGCCAGCGGCTGTTCGCCCTGCCGCGCAGCAGTTGGGCCGACTACGACGCATCGCTGCTGTCGACCGGCGGCGCGATCCACCCGCGCACGGCCAAGAGCATCGAGCTGTCGCCCGAGGCGCAGCGCGCGCTCGGCGGCGAGCGCACCACGTTCGCCCCGCACGAGCTGATCTCGGCCGTGCTGCGCGCCCCGGTCGACCTGCTGTGGAACGGTGGCATCGGCACCTACGTGAAGGCGAGCACCGAGACCCACGCAGAGGTGGGTGACCGGGCCAACGACCCGCTGCGGGTGAACGGTGCCGAGTTGCGCTGCGCCATGGTTGCCGAGGGTGGCAACCTCGGGCTCACCCAGCGCGGCCGGGTCGAGTACGCGCTCAACGGTGGCCTCGTGAACACCGACGCCATCGACAACTCGGCCGGTGTGGACTGCAGCGACCACGAGGTCAACATCAAGATCCTCCTCGGCGACGTGATGGCCTCGACCGGCATGACCCTGCCCGAGCGTGACGCCCTGCTCGAGTCGATGACCGACGAGGTCGCGGAGATGGTGCTCGCCGACAACACGGCGCAGACACTCACCCTGGCCATCGCGCGTCAGCAGGCGGCAGGCATGGCCAATGTGCACGCCCGTTACCTCACCGCCCTCGAGACCGATGGCTGGATCAACCGGGCGCTCGAGTTCCTGCCGACCGACAAGCAGATCGCCGAGCGCCAGACCGCGGGTGCAGGCCTGACGATGCCCGAGTTCGCCGTGCTGCTCGCCTACACCAAGAACTCGAACATCCAGCTCATCACGGCGAGCAGCCTGCCCGACGACCCCTATCTCGAGCGCGAGCTCGTCGCCTACTTCCCGAGCGCGCTGCGCGAGCGACACGCCGAGCAGATCCGCCGCCACCGCCTGCGCCGCGAGATCATCGCCACCAGCGTGGGCAACCAGATGGCGAACATCTCGGGGATCTCCTTCGACCACCGGATCACCGAGGACACCGGGGCCGACATCGTCGAGATCGCCCGGGCGTGGATCGCCGCGCGGGACATCGTCGGCGCGGCCGAGCTCTGGGAGCGCATCGAGGACCTCGCCCGCGGCGGCGAGTTCGCCACGGTGGTGCCCGAAGTGCAGCTCGAGCTGTTCTTCGAGGCCCGGCGCATGCTCGAGCGCGGTGTGCTCTGGCTGCTGCGCCACCGCCGGCCGCCGATCGACCTGGCGCCGACGGTCGAACGCTTCCGCGCCCCGATGGCCCAGCTCGCCCACGGCTTCGACGAGCTGCTCACCGGTCGACTGCGCGACCAGGTGTTCGCCGTCGAGGCCGGCCGCCTGGCCGCGGGGGTCCCCGAGCGCCTGGCCCAGGCTTCGGCCACCTGGCCGCTCACGCACACCGGGTTCGACATCGTCGAGCTCGCCCTCGCCGAAGGAGCCGATGTGCGCGATGTGGCGCGCACCTACTGGCACGTGTTCGACGAGCTGCAGGTCGGCTGGATCTGGGAGGCCGTCGGGGCCCTGCCCCGCCACGATCGTTGGCAGACCCAGGCGCGGTACGCGCTGCGCGACGACCTGCTGGCCGTGCTCGCCGACCTCACTGCCGACGCTCGGCGGGCAGGCTCGGTGGCCGCGTGGCGAGCCGGCAACGAGGCGGCCGTGGCGCGCACCAACCAGATGTTCACCGAGATCCGTCGCGCCGAGCGCTTCGACCTGACGGTGTTGGCCGTCGCCCTGCGCCAGCTGCGCAACCTGGCCATCACGACGCACCGGCACCCCTGACGGCGCCCGGTGCCGTCGCGGGGCGCCGCGGTAGCGTGGGGCCGTCATGAGTGCTCCCCGGTTCCGCTTCGCCCCGTCGCCCACGGGCATCTTCCACATCGGCGGAGCGCGCACCGCGCTCATGAACTGGGCGCTCGCCAAGCGTCTCGGCGGCACCTTCGTGCTGCGCATCGAGGACACCGACGAGGCCCGCAACCGCCCGGAGTGGACCGAGGGCATCATCGACGCCCTGGCCTGGATCGGCATCAGCCGGGACGACCCGACCTTCGAGGGGCCCTACTTCCAGAGCGCTTACGCCGACCAGCACGTGGCTGCTGCGCAACGCCTGTTCGACGCTGGTCACGCGTACTACTGCGACATGACCTCTGACGAGATCCAGCAGCGCGCCGCTGCCGAGGGCACCCAGGGCTACGGCGGCTGGTCGCGCGACCGCGGCCTCGGGCCCGGCCCTGGCCGGGTGCTGCGCTTCCGCGTGCCCGCCGGCACCACGGTGGTGCACGACGCAGTGCGCGGCGAGGTCACCTTCGACAACGCCGTCATCGAGGACTTCGTGCTGCTGCGCGGCAACGGCTCGCCGATGTTCCTGTTGGCCAACGTCGTCGACGACCTGACGATGGGCATCACCCACGTCATCCGTGCCGAGGAGCACCTGCCCAACACCCCCAAGCAGCAGATGATCTGGGAGGCGCTCGGCCATGCGGTGCCGCAGTGGGCGCACGTGCCCGTGCTGGTGAACGAGCAGCGCAAGAAGATCTCCAAGCGCCGCGACAAGGTGGCCCTCGAGAGCTTCCGGGCCGAGGGCTACGTGGCCGAGGCGATGGTCAACTATCTGATGACCCTCGGCTGGTCGCCGCGCGGGGGCGAGGAGATCGTCCCGTGGCAGGTGGTGGAGGACGAGTTCCGCCTCGAGGACGTCAACCTCTCGCCGGCCTTCTTCGACCTCAAGAAGTTGGCCGCGTTCAACGCCGAGTACCTGCGGCGGATGACTCCCGAGCAGTTCGCCGATGCCGCCGAGCCGTGGCTCGAGCAGTGGCGCGCCGCGCACCCCGACTGCGCGTGGGACCAGCACCGCTTCCTGACGATGGTGCCGGTCATCCAGCCCCGCGTGTCGACCTTGGCCGAGGCGCCCGGGGTGGTCGACTTCCTGTTCCTCCCGCACCCGCAGTTCGACGAGGCCAGCCTGGCCAAGGCGCTCGCCACCGACGAGGCAGCCGGCATCGTCGCCGATTCGATCGCCGCGTTCACCACGTGCGACTGGACCTGTGACGCGATCAACGCGGCCTTCGCCGCAGTGGCCGAGCAGCACGGCCTGAAGCTGGGCAAGGCCCAGGCGCCGGTGCGGGTTGCCGTCAGCGGGCGCATGGTCGGCCCGCCCCTGTTCGAGTCGCTCGAGGTGCTCGGCCGCGACGAGACCCTGCGCCGCCTGCGCGCCCTGCCGGACGGTGTCCGGGTGCCGTGAGCATCCGGTTCGACGTCGACGTCACCCCGGTCGGCGGGGCGCCGCGGCCGGTCCGGCGCCGCCCCCGCCGCTGGCTGCGCAGGGTGCTGCTCGGGCTCGTGCTCGTCGTCGTCGGGCTCGCCGCCTACTACCTCGTCACGCTCTACCAGGTGCACGCCACCGGCCGAGATGATGGGGCCCGGCCAGCCGATGCGATCGTCGTGCTCGGCGCCGCCCAGTACGACGGGCGACCTTCCGCCCAGTTGCAAGCCCGTCTCGACCACGCCCTCACGCTCTGGCAGCAGGGGATCGCCCCGCTCGTGGTGGTCACCGGGGGCAACCAGCCCGGTGACCGGTTCACGGAGGCGGAGGCCTCGGCCGCATACCTCATCGACCGGGGGGTGCCCGCCGAGGCGATCGTGCTCGAGAGCGCGTCGCGCACCACCTACGACGCGTTGGAGAGCACCGAGGTGCTGCTCGCCGAACGCGGCCTCGACGACGTCGTGCTCGTGAGCGATCCCTTCCACCTGCTGCGCGCCCGCCTGATCGCCGAGGAGGTGGGCCTGCGCGCGGCGACGTCGCCGACCCCCACCTCGGTCGTGGGCAGCAGTGAGGGCCGCAGCCGCGAGCTGAAAGAGGCCGCCGGCGTCGCGCTCGGCAGGGTGATCGGGTTCGACCGGTTGGTCGCCCTCACGGGGTGACACGGGCGACGTCCATCGCCCGCTACCGTGCCGGGCATGATCTTCCTCGGCATCATCGGTTTCGGTCTCCTCGTCGGCGCAGCGGCCCAATTCCTCGTCGGTCGCTCCAAGCAGGGCATCGACTGGGGCCTGGCACTGGCGGCCGGGCTCGTCGGATCGTTCATCGGCGGCCTGCTGTTCAGCCTGATCGCCGGCGACGGCGTGGCGCTGCGGCCGAGCGGCGTGATCGGGTCGATCCTCGGCGCCGTCATCGTGACCGCCGGCTGGCAGTGGTACTCGGGCAAGAAGGCCGCCGAGGCCCGTGCCGCCGCGAAGAAGCAGGCTCGCTCGGGACGTCAC
>DAINND010000131.1:0-8502 GCA_036736065.1 Ilumatobacteraceae bacterium | reverse complement strand
AACGGCTCGATCACGCTGGACATGCGAGGGGAGATCCTTCCGCCGAGTCGAACGACGTCGAGTCTACGCGGTGTGGTCTCGTGGCCGTCCCGGGTGAACAGCGAAGGGGCCGATCGGCCCGCTCCGCGCGCTGGATCGGGCTCTTGGGGCGTGCGATTCGCGGGAGGTAGTCTCACCCGACGCACTCCGGACCACCGGCTGCGGACCACCGAGCGGACGGAACCCAGATCGATGCGGGCGGGGAACCACGACACCACGGGCGACCCCGTCGTCGCCCACTTCGTGCGATGGGTCGCCGCGCCCGGAGCCACCACGTGCACCATGCCCGACCTCGCCGACGACGCGTGGGAACGTGCACTCGTGTCGGTGAGGGCACACCGGCTCCAGGGCCTGCTCGACCAGCGCGCCCGGCAGGCCCCCGACCGGTTCGACCCGGTCCGGCGCGACGCCATCCGCCGCGAGCGCGCGCTCGCACACGCGGTGACCCTCCGCGTCGACGCCACCATGGCCGACGCCACGAGCGTGCTCGCGCGCCACGGCATCGAACCCATCGTGCTCAAGGGGGCAGGGCACGCGAGCGTCCTGTACGACACACCCGGCCTGCGCCCCTTTGTCGACCTCGACCTGCTGATCCATCCACGCGACTTCCCCGCGGCGGTCGACCGTCTCCTCGCCGCGGGTTGTGTCCGCCGAGCCGGGGGTGCGTCCCCCGCCTGGGAACAGCACCACACGAAGAGCGTCACGCTCCGCCATCCGAGTGGCTGCGCGATCGACGTCCATCGAACGATCATCGGCGGCCCGTACGGCGTCCGGATCGATCCGGACGAGCTGTTCCGGCAACGGCGCCGCTGCGTCGTCGCCGGTGTCGATACGCATGTGCTCGGCCTCGAGCACATGGCACTGCACGTGTGCATCAGCGCTCTCTTGGCCGATGCCACGCCGAAGCTGATCGCGCTCCGCGACGTCGTGCAGATGGCGAGCCGTCGCGATCTCGACTCTGCGTCGCTCGCCCACGCCGCCCGTCGATGGATGCTCACGTCGGTCGTACGCGATGCGGTCCGGATCGCACACCTGACACTCGGGGTCGAGACACCGCGCTGGGTCGACACAGCCCTGCCGGCGCACCGAACGTCGCTGCGGGAATCCGTTGCACGTTGGTCGTACGGCGGCGTTTCGCACCGTTGGCGGCGTCAGACGGTCTGCGCCACGCTCTTCGTCCCCGGGCTCCGGGCGAAGGTCGTCCACCTCCGCCGGGCCGGCACGGCGGGGTCGGCCGCCGCCTGATCACAGGTCGGGCCGGTTCACCACCACGGCGGGCCCGCCGCGAGCGATGCGCCGCGCCCGACCCTCGAACCATCGCAGGTACCTGCTCAGGTAGACGGCCCGGATGAAGGCGTTGAGGTAGTCGCGCTGCACGTCCTGGTCGGCCATGCGGCTGCGGTCGGGCCATGCGTGCATCAGCCGTTCCAGGCGCTCGACGTCGATCGCGTCGCGGGTGGCAGGGTGGTCCTTCATCGCTGACACCTCGCCGCGGAGCACCTCCCTGGCGTCGGTCAGCCGATCGAACCAGTCGGCGAGCTGGAACCCGATCGACTGGCGGTCGACGATCTCGGGCGGCAGGAGGTCGGCCATCGCCGCCCGGCACGCCGCCCGGGTGATGCCCTGGTGCCGTCGCCACCACTCCGGCTGCGTGACGGCGTGTTCGAGCAGCCGGCGATCGGCGGTCGGGTCACGGAGCTCCACCCCGTAGAGCGCGGCGTACGCCGCGTCGGTCTCCACCTGCCCGGCCGGGTCCTGGAACACCCGGGCGAGGTCGCGGGTCCACCCCTCCGGGTGCGGCCGCGCGGCGGTCGCCAGGATCCGTGCGACATCGACCTCCGGCAACCGGTCGGGACGGATCGCCGACGCGTCGATCGCCTCCGACAGCAGGTCGACCCGCCGCCGGGTCGCGCGCCGGTGCCGCACACCGGCCGGGAGGAGCGGGTACAACCCGAAGCACCAGAGGTTGCGGAGCCTTCTCCGCGGGTGCTGCTCCGACCAGGCGGCGAGCTCGCGCCACGCACCGATCAGGCGCCCGCGTGCGAGCAGCGCGGCGACCCAGAGCGGGCCGTCCGCGCTGAAACCTGCGTTGCCCAACCCACCCGTGAGCAGCGCGTCGACGCCGTCGGCGGCCGCGTCGAGGATCCCCCGGTACTCCCAGAGCATGTTGAGCGGGTTCCGGTCGGGCCCGCCGCCGAGCTCCCAGATGGTCTCGCTGTGCTCGAACAGGTCCTGCGCCTTCGTGTCGATGAAACGGGGCACGAGCCGGGCATGGCGTCGCGCGAGCGCCTCGACCGCGAACCGTTCGTCTGCCACGCGCATGTACGGCACCGGGCCGCTCCACGACCTCGGGGGCACCGAGGTGTACGTGGGGATCCGGTCGAACCGGCCCGACGCCGCCAGCACCGCGGCCACCGACGACGAGTCGAGCCCACCGCTCAACAGCACACCCGGCTGCTCGCCGTCGCGCACCGCATCGCGCACCGACCGCTCGAACTCGGCGCGCAGCGCCTCGGCGTGCGCGGCCAGGCTGCCGCGGTCGTCGATCGGTGCCGCACAGGTGGTCCACCACCGCCAGCGGTCGGTGCCGTGACGGCCCAGCCGCATCGCCGACCCGGGTCCGATCGAGCTCACACCGCGCACCAGGGTGCGCTCCGACCCGTAGCCGGTGACCGCGATCTCGAGGACCTTCGCACGGTCGAGCTCGTGACCCACCCCCGGGAAGCCGGTGAGCGACAGCGCGGTGGTGGAGAACGCGACGTGGCCGTCGCCCCGGTGGTAGGCGAGGAACCGCGACCCGACGTGGTCGCGCACGGCGAACACCTCGCCCCGGTGGTGATCGACCACCACGCCGGCGTAGGCGCCGTGGAGGTGCTCGGGTGCTGCCCGCTCCCAGCGTCGGTGGGCGAGCACCAGGACCTCGGCGTCCGACATGGCGTCGATCGATTCGCCGAGGTGCTGGCGGAGCTCGGGGGTGCGCACGAGCCGGCCGACGACCACGGCCGACGCCCCCGCATCGGGCCGGTCGGCCACGGAGGCCTGACCGAATGCCGTCAGCCGGGCGGCGTGGAACGGGCCCGACGGGCGCACGCTGCGCGCCTCGCCGTACGGGGCGAGCGTGTCCTCCACACCCCGCAGCATCTGCTCGGCCGTCGCATCGGATGCCTCCCACACCACCACGCCGCAGAACGCGCTCATCGCGTGCTGTCCTCGCCCGGTCGCGGCGGCAGCAGCGACGGGTCGGCCACGAGGCGAGCGAGCGCCGCGTGGCGGTTGGGCACCCCCAGCTTCGCGTAGAGGCTCCGGCGGTGGGCCTCCACCGTCTTCGGGTGCACGCCGAGCGACTGCGCCGTCTCGGACTGCGTGAGCCCGGCGCGCAGCGCCGCCGCGCCCGCCGCCTCCCTCGGCGAGAGGCTCACCGGCGACGACCGCCGGGCCGGCTCGTGGCGGAGGTGCTCGACGAGCAGACGCCCTGCGGCCGGCGTGGTCGGGCACCGGCCCGGTCCCATCGCGCCGATCGCCACCTCGAGATCGGCGAGCGAGTCGGCCCACGACGTCACGAGCACCACCTCGTGCAGTTGCAGCAGCGCCTGCAGCGACCCGGTGGGCACGTCGTCGAGCACGAGGCACACCTCGTGCCGGCCGGCCAGCGCGCTCGCCTCGGCCTCGCTGGCGCGCCACAGGTCGACCACGCACGACGACCGGCGGCCGGGTCGTGGCCGCGGCAGCAGGTCGGCGATCGGCTCGGTGACGCACCGGCGGCCCACTGTGGTCCATCCCGTCCCCATAGGTTCCCTTAAGGGTATTCCTCGTCGCCGCGATCTCCCGCATCCTCACGGGCATGGACACACCCGAGTACGAAGCCCCCACCATCGAAAGGATCGGCGACCTGCACGCCCTGACCCAGGCTGGCCAGCGTCTGAACACCGATCAGCGCCAGCTGAAGGACTCTGCGATCGCCTTCGAGTCGATCTGATCGCGCCACCTCGTCCTCTCGGCATCTCGCAGGCTCCGGGCCAGCTCCCTCAGGCGCGGGCCCGGTAGCGTTTTTCGTGGAGGGTTCGATGCGGATCAGATCATCTGGCGTCACGTGGCGTGAGGTCGACGGCGAGATCGTGGCGCTCAACCTGGAGTCCTCCTCGTACTTCGCCACCAACGCCACCGGTGCCCGCCTCTGGGCCCCCCTCGTCGCCGGCTGCGAGCGCGCCGACCTGATCGAGTTGCTGGTCGCGACCTACGGGATCGCGACGTCGACGGCGGCGAGCGACGTCGACCGGTTCCTCGGGTCGCTGCGCTCGAACGGCCTGCTCGACGACTGAGCCGGCGACGATGCGCACCGTGTCCTTCAGGGGGTGGACCTGGCGGGAGATCGCCCAGGTGCCGATCGTGGTCGGTCTCGGCCTCGTCGCCGAGGTCGCCGTGCGCCTCGTCCCGCTGCCACGCGCGGCACGTCTGTTCCGGGTCGCGCTTGCCGACCACACGCCCCCGTCGAGCGCGCGACCGGTGCTGCCGGGATGGGCGGTCAGCAGGTGGCGCGTCGTCCAGCGGGTGATGCGCCACTGGCCCGGCGGAGGTGCGTGCCTGCGCCAGAGCCTGGTCGCCGGATCGCGGTTGCGCAGGCTCCATCCGACGATGCGCCTCGGTGTCGCTCGCGCCGACGGGCGGATCCGGGCCCACGCGTGGCTCGAGGTGGCGGGCTGGAGCCTCGATCCCTCGGCGGGTGACTACGGCGTGCTGCCACTGGGACACGCATGACGCTCCACCACGTGCACCGCCTGCACGGCCTGATCGTCGACGCACCGTTCGAACTCCCTGCCGTCCCGCTCTCTGCCGTCCCGCTCTCTGCCGTCCCGCTCCCTGCCGTGCCCGACGATGCGGTACCCGACCTCGTGGTCGAGGTCACCGGGCAGGCCTGGACCGGGGAGATCCCCGACGGCCGGGTCGGCGCCGCGCGCGAGGCCGGCGACTGCTTCTACCGGCGCGTCGCGCACCCGGCCGGCTTCACGTTCGCGTTCTCGCGCACGGCGGTGTTCGATCTGTCCGACGATCTCCGCCACGTCACCGCCCGCCCGCACGAGGGGGAGTCCCCCGACCGCCTGCCGCTGTTCCTCTCCGGTGCGGTGATCGCCGCCGTGCTGATGCTGCGAGGACATGCGGTCCTGCACGCGAGCTGCGTCGAGTACGACGGGGTCGCAACGGCGTTCGTCGGCGACTCGGGTGCCGGCAAGAGCACCGTGGCCGCGATGCTGTGCGCGACCGGTGCGGCGCTGGTGACCGACGACGTGCTCCGGGTCGACCACAGCGGTGCGCCGCTGTGTCACGTCGGATCCACGTCGCTCCGCCTCCGCCAGGGGTCGCGGCTGGTGACGGGTCGCTCGCTCGACGGCGAGCCGACCGATCTGTCGGTCGACGGCCGCGTCCTGTGGCGCCCACCGCAGGCCTCGCCCGGTCCGATCGCACTGGCCGAGGTCTGCGAGCTCGTCGTCGATCCGTCGATCACCGCGCCGGTGAAGACCGCCGCCGACTGGAAGGCGGGGCTGCAGTGCCTGCTGCGCTACCCGCGGGTGGGCAACTGGCGCGACACGACGTCGGCCGCGCACTTCGACACCCTCGTCGACGTGGCCCGGTCGGTCCGAGTGACGCAGCTGAGAGTGCCCCTCGGCCTGCCCGCCGTCACCCGCGGGGCCGAGCAGCTCGCCTCAGTCGTGTTCGAGCGCTGACGCCCGCACCGCAGGAAACACGACCGCCCAGAGCCGCACCGCGTCGGCCGTCGACGAGGCGTCGAGCCGGCGCACCAGCCCCCGGAGGTGGCTGTCGACGGTCTGGGTGCTGATCGACAACCGTGCCGCGATCTCCTGGCGACCGGTGCCCGCCGCCAGCAACTCGAGGATCGCGCGTTGGCGAGCCGTGAGCGAGCCGACCCGGCGGACGGCGTCGACGGGGCGTCCGCGGATGTCGGCGCTCGCCAGCGCGTCGGGTGGCAGCACGATCCGGTCGCAGATCCGGCCGATCGGATCGTCGGTGGCCACCATCACCGTCGCCCCCACGGTGAACGCGCGCTCCGCGATCCCGGGGTCGAGCACGTCGAACAGCCCGATCCGCCGGCGCCACGGCCGCCGCGCGATCGCGATCACCTCGGCGAAGGAGATCCCCGGCCGGTCGAGGTCGACCAGGAGCACGCCGTCCACCCACCGGTGGTCGGGCACCGCCGCCACCGAGAGCACCTCGGTCGCGATCCGCCGCCCGGCGAGCTCGCGTGCGAGCAGGTCGACCAGCAGGGGGCGCGCCGAGACGTACGCGATCAGGTCGGGCTCAGTCGTCATCGCCGTACCCCGAGGCCTGGAGCCGGAACAGCTCCGCGTAGAGCCCACCCCGATCCATCAACTCGGCATGGCTGCCCTGCTCCACCAGGCGGCCGCGGTCGATCACGCAGATCCGGTCGGCCGAGCGCACGTTCGACAGACGGTGCGAGATGAGGATGACGGTGCGACCCCGGTACAGCTCCTGCACCTGCTCGAACATCTGCGCCTCGGCTCGCGGATCGAGTGATGCGCTCGGTTCGTCGAGTACCAGCAGCGACGCGTCGCGGAAGAACGCACGTGCCAGTGCAACCCGCTGCCACTGGCCCACCGACAGCTCAGCTCCCCGGGCGAAGTCGACACCGAGCGCTGTCTCGTAGCCGCGGGGCAGGTGGCGGACGACGTCGTCGACGCCGGCCCGATCCGCCGCCGCCTCGATCGCCCGGCGGTCGTCGAGCCGCTGGAGGCGGCCGACGCCGATGTTCTCCCACACGTCGAGGTTGAAGCGGGCGAAGTCCTGGAACAGCATCGCAGTGTCATCGAGCACGTCGGCACGCGGCCGCTCGCCGCCATGGGTCGTCGGCCAGCGAACGGTGCCCGCGTCCGGCTCGTAGAGGCCCACGAGCAGCTTCGCGAGGGTCGACTTGCCCGACCCGTTCTCGCCGACGATGGCGAGCACCTCACCCGGGCGCACCTCGAGCGAGATCGCCTCCAGCGCCGGCGACGTCTGGGCCGGATACGTGAAGCTGGCCCCGTCGACGACGATGGCGGGCGGCCCTCGATCGGCGGGCTCGACGACCGGGCCGTCGCGCATCACCGGCGAGAGATCGGCCCCGACGAAACCGGTGAAGTCCTCGAGGAACAGCGCGCTCTCGAACAGCGCGTTCACTGCGGCGGCGAGCATCGTGAGCCGCTGGCCGAGCACGAGCAGCGTGCCCAGGAGGAGCCCGGCATCGGCGACCGACAGGGTCCCGCCGGCGATGGCGGCCGTCATCACGGACGCAGTCAACACGGTGACGGCCGATGAGATCGCGGCACCGACCAGGCCGAAGACGAGGCGGCGTCTCACGAGGGTCGTCACCCGGTCGATCCGCTCCCGGTAGAGGTCGCCGATACGGCCGAGGAAGAACTCGCCCAGCCCGTAGGCGCGCACCTCCCCGGCAGCGCCGCGGCTCATGAGCATGTCCTCGAGGTGCTGGCGGCGCCGATCGCCCTCGGTCACCTCGACCGCCGTACGGTGCTCGAGCCGGCTGGTCTTCACCGCCAGCAACCACAGCGGCGCATAGCCGATCAGCATGATCGGCAGCAGCAGCGGCGTGACGGCGCCGATGGTGACGGCGATCGCCACCAGCGACAGGGTGGCGCTCAGGAGGCCCATCGTGCCGCCCACCATCTGGACCGGTCGGATCATCGCGTTGACCGAGGCGCGCTCGATCCGATCGTGGAACGCGGGCGACTCGAACTCGATGAGCTCGGCGCGCGTCGCGGCGCGCGCGGCGCGGCGCTGCGCGATGCCGGCCTGCTGCTCCGCCCGCAGCCGATGGAGATCCGTCCGTGAGACGCAGGAGAGCGCCCCCAGCACCGTGACCCCGCCGAACCCGAGGAGCCAGGGAACGATCGGCGCGACCGACGAGCCATCCTCGAGGTCGAGGATCCGACCGATCAGCACTCGGGTGATGGCGAGCTGGGCGAACAGCCCGAGCGCCCCGAGTACCTGCAGGACGACGGTGGCGGCGAACGGGCGCGGGGCAGCGGACCACACGATGCCGATCGCGTCGCCGATGAGCTTGCGGAGCCGCCCGAGGCTCCGGTTCACCCGTGGTGGTTCGAACACGCTGTCGAGCGGGTTCGCGCCAGCGGTCATCCAGCACCGCCCGTCGTGAGCGGCCTCATCTTCAGCGTTGCCACCGTCGTGGTAGGACTCGTGTGAACGCCCACTCCTCGATCGTAGAGGTATCCGCTGAGTGGCCCGACCTGCTGCGCCTCAGGACCATCGAGATCGCTCGGGCCGGCAGGCCGCAGTCGCAGCACGGCGTTGCACGATCAGGCGTGTGCCACGAGGAGCAGGTGATCGAGTCCCGTTAGTCTCGGCACGTGCTCGATCGGCGGCGGCGAGGGCGGGACACCACTCGGGTCGAATCTGTCTCGGTGCGCGCGCTGGGGT
>DAINND010000130.1:0-8516 GCA_036736065.1 Ilumatobacteraceae bacterium | reverse complement strand
CCGTCGGCAGCGACGCCAACTAGTCGATCACCCGCAGCGCCGTCCTGATCCTGAGCGGCATCTGGATGGCGGTCAGCCTCTTCACCGTGGCTGTCGTCACCGGCGAGGTTGCGTCCGCGCTGACCGTCGAGCAGATCCGCAGCGACATCACCTCGGTCTCCGAGCTCGACGGTCGCCCGGTCGCGACGGTCGAGGACACCGTGGCGGTCGACTCGGTCCAGCAGCGAGGGCTCAACTACGTCGAGACCGCGAACATCGATCAGGCGATCGGGTTGCTGGTCGACGGCGAGGTCGACGGCGTGATCTTCGACGCGCCCATCCTCGAGTTCCGGGCCAACACCCGCCCCGGCCTCGACGTCGACGTCGTCGGCGGCCTGTTCGACCTCGACAAGTACGGGATCGGCTTCCCGAAGGGGTCGCCGCTACGCGACGCGATCAACCCCGTGCTGCTCGACCTGCAGCGAAACGGCACGCTCGAGCGGCTCTACCAGAAGTGGTTCACCACCGCCGACGGCTGACCAGAGCCGTGCCGTCAGTCGACGGTGCCGTAGGCACCTGAGCCACCGCGGGCCTGCGCGGCGCGCACCGTGTCGATCGAGCGCTGCAGCGTGGCGACGAAGTCATCGATCAGGCCCTCGTGGACAGCGTTGACCGTGCAGTGCAGCGAGGCCGGAGGGCCCTGCTTGTCGACGTACCAACCCTGCCGCCAGAGCTCGTCGGCGACGGCGAAGACATCCAGCAGCTCTGGATCGGCAGCCCCGAAGGCCACCAGCGTGGTGTCCGGGGCAGCGCGCAGCACGAGGTCGGGCGTGGCCCCGATCGCCGACGCCAACCGCTCGGCCGACCGACGGGCCTGCGCCGTGAGGCGCAGGTAGCCCTCGTCGCCGAGGTGCTGGAGCACGGCCCAGGCTGCGGCGAGCGAGCCCCCACCCTTGGTGCCGAGCGCGCCCGAGGAGCCGTAGAGGCCACCGAGCCAGTTGTCGGTGACGAAGGTCTGATACGCCCGCAGGCGACGATCCCGGTACAAGATCACCGACGCGCCCTTCGACGTGTAGCCGTACTTGTGCAGGTCGACCGAGATGCTGCTCACCCCCGGCACGGAGAGGTCCCAGTCGGGGAGGTCGTGACCGAGGCGGCGGAGGTAGGGGATCGTGACGCCGCCCATGCAGGCGTCGACGTGGCAATTGATGTCGCGAGCCGCAGCGAGCGCAGCGATCGGGACGATCGGATCGACGACTCCCTGCGGGTACTGGGGAGCGGAGCCGACCACCAGCACCGTGCCCGCATCGATGGCATCCTCCATGGCGGCCACATCGGCTCGCCAGTCGGCGGCCACGGCGACGCGTCGGCTCTCGAGACCGAAGTAGTGACAGGCCTTCTCGAACGCAGCGTGGGCGCTCGTGGGAAGCACGACGTTGGGGTGTTGCACGCCCCGCTCGGCTCGGCCGCGCTCACGTGCGGCGAGCACGGCCATGAGGATGCTCTCCGTGCCACCCGAGGTCATGAACCCCGCAGCCTCGGGCCCTGCGCCCACCCATCCAGCGACGGCACCCACCACATCGGCCTGCATCCGCCGCAAGCTCGGGAAGGCATCGGTGTTCAGCGCGTTCTCCCCGCTGAACCGGCGATACGCCTCGTCGGCGACGTGGTGCACGGTCTCGCCGGCGCTGTAGGCGAGGGAGAACGCCCGCCCCTCGCGCCAGCGGACGGCGTGCGACCGCAGCGACTCGAGGTCGGCGAGCACATCGCTCGGATCACGGCTGGACTCCGGCAGAGGCATGGCCTCGAACCTAGCCGGACCATCGACGGGCGAGGGCCTACGCTCACGGCGATGCGCACGCCTCCTCACTCGCCCGACCCGTTCGATGCAGCGACGTGGGCGGAGGAGTTCCTGCTCGACCCGACCGTGACCTTCCTCAACCACGGCTCGTTCGGGGCCTGCCCGCGCACCGTCTTCGCCGAGCACCAGCGCCTGCAGGCGGAGATGGAGCGCCAGCCCGTCGAATGGCTCGCCCGGCGCAGCACCGAGCTCCTCGCCAGCGCGCGAGCAGCGCTCGCAGGGCTCGTCGGCGCGGATCCCGACGACTTGGTCTATGTGCCCAACCCGACGACCGCGGTCAACATCGTGGCTCGCAGCCTCCGCCTCGGCGCCGGCGACGAGGTGCTCGCCGGCGACCATGAGTACGGCGCGATGAACTTCACGTGGCGGTTCCTCTGCGAGCGAGCCGGCGCCCGCTACGTGCAGGTGCCGATCCCTGTGCCGGTCACCACCCACGACGACGTGGTGGAGCGGATCTGGAGCGCCGTCACACCGCGCACGAGGGTCCTCTTCCTCAGCCATCTCACGAGCGACACCGCACTGGTGCTGCCGGTGCACGAGCTGTGCCGTCGGGCCCGGGCCGCAGGGATCCTCTCGATCGTCGACGGCGCTCATGTCCCGGCGCACCTGCCGCTCGACCTCGCCACCCTCGGGGCAGACGTCTACACGGGAGCGTGCCACAAGTGGTTGTGCGCGCCGAAGGGGTCGGCGTTCCTGTGGGCGCGTCCCGAGGTTCAGCCGTGGATCGAGCCGCTCGTGGTCAGTTGGGGATGGGACCCGGTCGAGCCCGGCCCGTCGCCGTTCATCGACCGGCTCGAGTGGCAGGGCACCAGGGACCTCAGCGCGCATCTGGCGACCCCGGTCGCGATCGACTATCAGCGGACCCACGACTGGGAGACCGTCCGGCAGCGTTGCCGCCTGCTCACGGAGCACGCCTGGAAGCGCTTCCACGCGTTGTTCGACCAGGAGCCGCTCAGTCCGGTGACAACCGGCGACGAGCGCTCACCGAGATGGTTCGGCCAGATGGTCGCGATCCGCCTGCCCGCTGATGTGAACGTTGCCGAGCTCAAGCGCCGGCTCTACGACGACTGGCGCATCGAGGCACCCGTCTACCGCTGGAACGATGTGCCCATCCTGCGGATCTCGGTCCAGGCCTACACCACCGACGAGCACCTCGACCGGCTCGAGGCCGCGCTCGTGGCACTCGTCCGCGCAACGTCGCCTCGCTAAGGTCACCGCCGTGGGGATGCCGCTCGACGTCGGGGTGATCGACCTGATGCTGGCCATCCCCGAGCCGGGCCGCCGCAGCGAGTGGTACTCGTTCCTGCGGCCGAACCTGCGCGACGACGAGAGCCGCTCGATGGCCATGCCCGCGCAGCACCTGTTCCGCGACATCCCCGAGGATCCCACCGACGCGGACATGATCGCCTGGACGCTCGGCGAGATGGACCGCTTCGGCATCGACCGGGCGCTGATAGGGGTGAGCCTCGACGGGGGCATCCAGAACGAGGCCCTCACCCGTCACCCGGATCGGTTCATCGGCTGTCTGCACGTCGATCCCAACGACGGGATGGCAGCGGTGCGCGCGATCCGCGAGGCCCACCGCAGGTTCGACGTGCGTGGTGTGTCGCTGTTCCCGTCCGGATGCACCCCACCTGTGCCGATCGACGACCGCCGCATGTACCCCGTCTACACGACGTGCGCCGAGCTCGGAGTGCCCGTCCTGTGCTGCGTGGGCGTGCCCGGTCCGAGGTTGCCAATGGCGCCCCAGCACGTCGAGCGGATCGACGAAGTGTGCTGGTGGTTCCCGGAGCTGACCTTCGTGATGCGCCACGGGGCCGAGCCCTGGGTCGACCTCGCGGTCAAGCTGCTCCAGAAGTGGCCGAACCTCTACTACTCGACCTCGGCGTTCACGCCGCGCCGCTATCCGCAGGCGATCATCGACTTCGCCAACGGCCGGGGAGCGGACAAGGTGATGTACGCCGGGTACTTCCCGATGGGGCTCAGCCTCGAGCGCATCTTCAGGGAGTTGCCCGATGTGGGCCTGCACGACGACGTCTGGCCGAAGTTCCTCCGCGACAACGCGGTTCGCGTGTTCGGGCTCGATCGATGACCGCCTCCGTCGAGCCCATCAGCGAGCGCTGGCCGTGGCCCGTGCCGCTCGGCTGGTTCGCCGTGGCCTGGAGCGACGAGCTGCTCCCCGGTCAGGTCGTGCCACGACGGCTCTTCGCGGCCGACACCGTGCTCTGGCGCGACGAGGCCGGGACGGCGCACCTGCACGACGCGTACTGCCCGCACCTCGGCGCCCACCTCGCCCACGGAGGATGCGTCCGTGGCAGCAACATCGTCTGCCCGTTCCACGGCTGGGAGTTCGACCCGGAGGGGCGGAACGCAGTCATCCCGTACAGCTCGCGCACCAACGCGATGGCTCGTCTGCGCACCTACCCCGTGGTCGAGCGCAACGGGCTGGTGATGGCCTGGCACCATCCCCACGGCGCCGACCCGATCTGGGAGGTCCCCGAGGTGCCGGAGTTCGGCCAGGGCGGTGTGGCCGACGAGTTCAGCGACTCCTACCGACGGTGCTTCGACATCGCCACTCCGTGGCAGGAGATGGCCGAGAACGGTGTCGACACGGCTCACTTCCGGTTCGTCCACGGCACCGCCGAGATGCCGGTGCTCGACAGCTACGACACCGACAGGCACCGCAGCATGATGCGATCGCGACAGTTCTTCGTCACGCCGCGAGGCACCACCGAGGGTCGCATCGACAGCGACGGCCACGGCCCGGGTTTCTCGGTGGTCCGCTTCTCCGGCATCGTCGAGACGCTCCTGTTGGGGTGCGCCACCCCGGTCGAGCGTGACCGGTGCGAGATGCGCTTCACCTTCCGTGTCCGCCGCTTCGACGACGACCGGGTCACCTCAACGGTCGGCGCTGCCTTCGTCGACGAGGTGTCGCGCCAGCTGCTCGAGGACAAGCCGATCTGGGAGCACAAGCGCTTCCTCGAACGACCCGCCCTCGCCGACACCGACGGCCCGTTCATCGCCTTCCGTCGATGGGCGGCGCAGTTCTATGCCGACTGATCCGGACGTCTAGGAGACCCGCACATGGCCATCACCTTCGGGGTGCTCTCCGCACTGTTGCTCGGCATGTCCGACTTCCTCGCTGCACGGGCCGCGCGTCACGCGCCCTCGCTCAGCGTGACCCGCACGGTCGTGAGCACCTCGCTCGCGTTCTCGCCGCTGCTGCTGCTCCTCGTCGACTCGGCGCCGTCTCGAGGCGACCTCCTGCTCGGCGCAGGGTCCGGCATCGCGATGATCACCGGACTGATGCTGCTCTACCACGGCTACAAGGTGGCCCGGATGGGGATCGTCGCTCCGACCTCGTCGGTGCTTCTCGCCGCAGTGCCCGTCCTCGTCGACCTCGTGCGCGGGGAGCGGCCGAGCGCGGTGGGCGCGGTCGGCATCGCGATCGGCCTCGTGGCGCTGGTGCTCACGTCGTACACCCCCGGCGGGCAGGGGAGCGCCACGCTCGGCGCCATGCTCGGCCTCGCCTCCGGGGTGGCCTTCGGCATCGCCTTCACGCTCATGGGCGAGGTGAGCGAAGAGGCCGGGTTGGCCCCCGTGCTCACCCAGCGACTGGCGGGATTCGCCCTGCTGACCGCCATCTACCTGATCGGTCGAGACCCCTTCCTGGTGGCACATCGGCCAGCGCGAAGGACTGCGATGGTGGGTGGTCTCGTCGCCATGTTCGCCATCGCGTCCCTCCAACTCGGGTTCCGCTCAGGGGCCTCCGGGCCCGTGTCGGTGGCTGCATCGCAGTTCGCCACGGTCGCCGTGATCCTGTCGGTGCTCTTCAACAAGGAGCGGATGCGGTGGTGGCAGGGGCTCGGGGTCGGCGCCACCGCCGTCGGCGTCGCGTTGATCGCCCTGGGGTGAGCACGACCCCTCGGGCGACGCCCCACGGCTAGGGTGCGCCCATGACCGAGCGCACCAAGCCGACCATCAGCATCCCCGACGAGACGCCCCCTGCCGATCTGGTGGTGGACGACGAGATCGTGGGGGAGGGCGACGAGGCCACGGTGGGCATGCGTGTGACCGTGCACTACGCCGGCGTCGCCTGGAGCACCGGTCGTGAGTTCGACGCCAGTTGGAACCGGGGGGAGACCTTCTCGTTCCGACTCGGCGCCCGCGAGGTGATCGAGGGCTGGGACCGTGGTGTGAAGGGGATGCGCGTCGGCGGCCGTCGCCGGCTCACCATCCCACCGGACCTCGGCTACGGCAATCGCGGCGCCGGCGGGGTCATCAAGGGCGGCGAGACGCTGGTGTTCGTCGTCGACCTCGTCGCCGTGCGGTGATCCCGGTGCCGAGGCCCTCGTGAGCCGCGCCGACCGGTTGAGGGCACGCCGCTCCGGGAGCGGCGTGCGGTCGCAGCCGTTCAGCCAGTTGCGCAATCCCTACCGGCCGGTGGAGGTGCTCTCGGCCGACCAGGTGGAGCATCTGCACCGCGCTGCGCTCCGACTGCTCGCCGAGACGGGGATGCGGATCCTCGACCCGGGCGCGCGCGAACGCTTCCGTGCCGCCGGCTGCCGCGTCGACGACCTGGTGGTGCGCGGCGACCCCGACCTCGTCGAGCACGCACTCACCACCACGCCGAGCCAGTTCCGCCTGCGCGCCCGCAACCCGGAGCACACGATCACGATCGGCGGCGACCACGTCGTGTTCGGGGCGATCGGTGGGCCCGCGTTCGTGCACGACCTCGACCGGGGACGTCGAGCCGGCACCTCCACCGAGGTCGACGACTACCTGCGCCTGATCCAGTGCCTGGGCGTCATCCACCAGGAGGGTGGGGGCCCCTTCGAGGCGCTGGATCTTGCTCCCGAGACCCGTCACCTCGACCTCAACCTCAGCTTGATCAGACTGCTCGACAAGAACTGGCAGGGCAATGCGCTCGGCCGTGACCGGGCGTCGGACTCCATCGACATGGCTGCGATCGCCCTCGGCGCCACTCGCGACGACCTGCTCGAGGAGCCGGCCGTGCTGGCGATCGTCAACACCAACACCCCGCTCACGCTGGACGTGGCGATGGCCGAGAGCTTGATGGAGCTCGCCGCAGCCGGCCAGGCGGTGTGCATCACGCCGTTCACCCTCGCCGGGGCCATGGCTCCAGCGACCCTCGCCGGCGCGCTCACCCTCCAGCACGCCGAGGCCCTCGCGGGCGTCACCCTCACCCAGATCGTGAGGCCCGGTGCTCCGGTGGTCTACGGCTCGTTCACCTCGAACGTCGACCTCCGCAGCGGATCGCCGGCGTTCGGCACCCCGGAGTACACCAAGGCCGCCCAAGCGGGTGGCCAACTCGCGCGCCGCTGCGGGCTTCCGTACCGGTCGTCGAACACCAACGCGTCGAACACCGTCGACGCCCAGTCGACCTACGAGAGCGCGATGTCGCTGTGGGGCGCGGTCATGGGGGGAGCCAACCTGGTCAACCATGCCGCGGGCTGGCTCGAGGGCGGCCTGACCGCCTCGTTCGAGAAGCTCGTCATCGACGCCGAGATGTTGCAGATGATGGCCGAGTACCTGCGCCCGATCGAGGTCGACGACGATTCCCTGGCTCTCGAGGCGATCGCCGAGGTCGGGCCCGGCGGGCACTTCTTCGCGTCACCGCACACGCTCGAGCGCTACGAGTCGGCCTTCTACACGCCGATGGTGTCGGACTGGCGGCCCTTCGAGACGTGGTCGGAGCAGGGCTCGACCGATGCCACGCACCGCGCCAACCGGATCTGGAAGCAGCTGCTGGAGCACTACGAGCAGCCGACCCTCGACCCGGCCATCGACGCCGAGCTGGTCGACTTCGTCGCCCGCCGCAAGGAGCTGCTGCGCTCAGCCCGCTGAGCCGGCGACGGGCACGAGCGGATCGTCCGTCGACGCCTCGGCGCTGCGCTCGCCGGCACGCGCCTCGAGGTCGGCCCACTGCAGCAGCGACAGGATGCCACCGACGGGGGCGAGCAACATGCTCACGGTCGTCGCCACGACGTTGACCACGGCGAAGGAGAGGTCCGTGAGCAACAGCACGATGATCCCGCACGCAGGCGGGAGCACGCTCGTGAAGAAGACCGACACCGCGGCGACGCCGAGTGAGCGCCACCGCATGCCGGCGGTGAGCCGCGCGCTGCGCCGCAGCGGATGAGGGCCGTGCAACGCTGCGGGCACGACCACCGCCCACCGGGAGAGGCTCCAGAGGACCACCGGGATCAGCACCACGGTCGTCAGGCCGAGCAGCGCCATGATGCTCACCACCCACGACAACCCGATGACCCTCCGGCGCTCCCAGGTCGAACGCATGAGCTCGCGATGGGGAGGAGGAGCGCCACGTTCGATCATCGCTTCGACCATGAGCATGGTCATCACGGCCACCGCGGCCGAGGCCGGCAGCACGAACACTCCGCCGAGGGCGAGCGCCAGCGCCCCACCCGAGCCCGACGACCGATCAGCCACATCGGCGAGGTCGCCCACGTCGGTGAACGCCAGCACGACGGCTTGGAGCAGCGCACCGAGCGATCCTGCGAGGGGGAGCAGGACGCCGACGCGGAGCGCGCTGCGCGGGGCGCGGCGGATGAACGCGAGCGCCGTCAGGATCATCTGCCCGCGGCGGCGGCGCGCGAGGAGGGGAGTGCGCACGACCGGCCGCCACAGGCAGATG
>DAINND010000129.1:0-8523 GCA_036736065.1 Ilumatobacteraceae bacterium | reverse complement strand
CGAGCGCACCGGACGCCACGAGCGCCGCCACCGGTCACACCAGGCCGATCGGCGGGATCTCGTGGCCCGGGCCCCCGCGACCGACGCCCACCGCTGCCGCGAGGCTGTCCAGGGCGGTGCGCAGCGACGCGAGGTCGGTCACGTGGGTCGCATGGACGCGCAGCCCCCGTGCGGCCAGCGACGCGGCATCCTCGCGGCGGTTCTCCTCGCGGTCGAGCACGACGAGGTCCGGGGCCAGCGCCCCGATGGCCTCGATGTCGGGATCCTTCGTCCCTCCGACGTGGACGAGGCCGGGCTGCTCGCAGAACCGGGAGCAGGCGACGACATCGACGCCCCAGGCCAGGAGCGTCTCGGTGATCGACGGGACGAGGCTGACGACCCGCACCGGGCCCTCAGAGGTCGAGGAGCTTGCGCTTCTGCGACTCGAACTCCTCGCGCGACAGCGTGCCGCGCTCGAGCATCGCCTCGAGCCGCTCGAGCTGGTCGGCGACGTCGACGGGGGGCGGCAACGGCTGCCCGCTCATCGACCCCGTCGACATCCGGTCCTGTGCGGCCTGGAGCTGCACGTGGATCATCCGCTGCACCTCGTCGGGGTGCCGGATGTCGGTGTAGCGCGACTGGCCTTCCTCGCCGCCGGACTCGATCAGCAGGTCGCCCGCGCCGACGATCCGCTCGAAGATCGTCTGGTTGAAGTTCACGTTGTTGACCCGGTTGATGGGGATCTCGACACCGCGCTTGGCGATGATCCCGGAGCGGAAGATCACGCGGTTGGATGTGAGCACGAAGTTGGTCGTCACCCACTTGACGTAGCGGGAGATGAGCCACAGCGCAGATGCCACGAGCGCAGCGATCGCCACGTAGCTGAGCGCCGTCGTGGTGGAGCTCTCGTTGTCGATCGTCAGCACGAGGATGCCCAACGTGATCGATCCGAGGAGCGCGAACGCCGGCTCGGCGAAGTACCACCAGTGCGGGTGCATGTCGAGCACGACCGTCTCACCCGGGTTGAGGTTCTTCTTCGGGAACGTCACGCCCGCAGCGTACCCGTATCGTGGTCGGGTGGACACCGAGCGGATCCTCGCCGGCCTCGACACCCAGCAACGCATCGCGGTGACCACTGACGCCGCGCCGCTGGTGATCCTCGCCGCTGCCGGATCGGGCAAGACGCGCGTCCTCACGTCCCGGATCGCGCACCGCGTGGTGGTCGGCAACGCCGACGAGAGGCACGTCCTCGCGATCACCTTCACCCGCGACGCAGCGGGTGAGTTGCGGCGCCGGCTGCGGCGCCTCGAGATCGCCGAGCCCATCGAGAGCGGCACCTTCCACGCTGTCGCGCTCCGCCTGCTGCGCGACCGCGCCGCCGCAACCGGTGCTGCCGCCCCGGTGGTCGCCACCGACCGGATGCGCCTCATCCGCGAGGTGCTCACCGAGACCCGGCTGCGCTGCAACCCTGCGACAGCGCTGGCCGAGCTGGACTGGGCCCGCGCCCGAGGCATCGAACCAGCCGATGTCGCGTCGGCGAACCGCCGGCTCCGCCGCCGGTCGGCGATCAGCGCCGAGCAACTCCAGCGCCTCGCCGAGCGGTACACGGCGCTCAAGCGCCGTCGCGGCGTCGTCGACTTCGACGATCTCCTCGAGCGGCTCACTGACGTGATGGAGTCCGATCCGGTCTTCGCCGACGTCGTCCGCTGGCGCTACCGCCACCTCTTCGTCGACGAGGCCCAGGACCTCAACCCACTGCAGTTCCGACTGCTCGAGCAGTTGCGCGGTGGACGCGCCGACATCTGCCTCGTGGGTGACCCTCGGCAGGCCATCTACGGCTGGAACGGCGCCGACCCCACCCTGCTCGACGAGGTCGAACGGCACCTCCCGGGCGTCACGATCGTCCGGCTGCAGGGCAACTACCGCTGCACGCCACAGGTGGTGCGGATGGGGGCTGCGGCGCTCTCGGCGATCGGCGTCGTCGCCGACACCGAGTCGCGACGCGTCGGCGGTCCCGATCCCGTCGTGATCCGCTGCCCCGACGACGGCGACGAGGCGCGCACGGTGGCGGCCCATGCTGTCCGACTCGTCCGACGGCACGGCGCCCGCAACGTGGCGGTGCTCGCGCGCACCAATGAGCAGCTCGGCCCGCTCGAGGCCTGCCTCTCCGGCGCCGGCATCGCCACCGTCCGCTCGGCCGGCACATCCTCGCTCGATCGCTGCCTCGCCGAGGTGCTGGCCTGTCGCAACCGCGACGAGCTCGCCGCCTGGGTCGATCGAGTGTGGGGCGACGACGACGCCGACCCGATCCGGACCAGGGTCGCCGAAGAGGTCGACCGGTTCCTCGCCGTCGGTGACACGGGCAGCCTGCGCGCCTGGTTCGATCTGCGCCACCCCTTCGACGACCTCGAGCCCGACGACAACGGAGCCGTGTCGGTGCTCACCTTCCACGCGGCCAAGGGACGGGAGTGGTCCGCCGTCGTGGTGACAGGAGGCGAGTCCGGCCTGGTGCCGCACGCCGGATCGACGTCCCCGCAGCAGCGCGAGGAAGAGGCCCGGCTCTTGCACGTCGCAGTCACCCGCGCCTCGGAGGAACTGATCATCACGTGGGCTGCCTCTCGTGGCAGCGCGTCGAGCGAGGCGAGCCCGTGGCTCGCGACGCTCGAGTCGGCGATCGCCGCACGTCCGCCTGCGGGCCCCTCACCGCTGCCGCGCCTGCACCGCCCCGCCGACCCCCTCGACGCGCTGCGTACCTGGCGGGCGGCCGTGGCCCGTCGGGCTGGTGTCCCCGAGCAGGCGGTGTGCCCGGACCGGGTGCTGCGCTCGTTGCATGCCGACCCGCCGCCCGACGTCGCTGGCGTTGCCGCTCGGCTCGGTGTCGGGCTGGCCGCCGCGGAGCGGCTGGCGCCCGAGCTGCTCGCCGCGGTCAGCGCTCGGACGGGTCGCGGCGGCGGATGAGCTGAGCGAACATCTCGTTCGACATCGAGACGAACAATCCCTCGGCCTCGGCGCACAACGTCGCCCCGTGGTGCAAGGTGGCGGTCACGAAGATCTTCCTGCCCTCCACGCGGTCGAGCGTCGCGCGGAAGCGCACGGGCTGGCCGAGTGGGGTCGGAGACCGGTACGACACGCTGAGTCGTCCAGTCATGCCGGAGTTGCCCGACAACTGCTGAGCGAACCCGAGCACCTCGTCGAAGGCTGCGGCGATGAACCCGCCGTGCACGCAGCCGGGCGGGCCTTCGTAGGGCCGGCCGAACACGACCTCGCCGACGACGCCGTCGGCATCGATGCGCACGGCCATGGGTGGGGCGAGCGGGGTGAGCGCTCCGACGAGCGGGCTGAAGTCGAGGAAGCTCGCCACACCCGGCTCGGCGACGGCGGCCTCGGCCCACTCGTAGCCGCGCCCACCCGGCTCGGCGCTCAACACCTCGGCAGCTCTGGCGACGAGGTCGCGCGCCTCGGCGAACGCGTCGCTCGACGCACTCGAATCGGCCAGACGGGCCATCACCTCGCGCAGGGCTTCGGTGAGGCCGACCCGCGAGTCCGCGGGATCGATGTCGCGGGGAGCTTCGAGCACCGGGGTCACCGATCGGCGAGGTCGACGATCACCGGGGCGTGATCGGACGGGGACTGGCCCTTGCGCGCGTTGCGGTCGACGATCGCCCACGAGGTCCGGGCAGCGACCGCGGCCGAGCCGAGGACCAGGTCGATCCGCAGGCCACGTCCCTGGTGGAAGTCACCGGCGCGGTAGTCCCACCACGAGTACAGCCGCTCGTCGGCGTAGCGTTCCCGGAACAGGTCGACCAACCCCCAGTCGCACAGCTCGGCGAGCAGGTCACGCTCGGCCTGGCTGACGTGGGTGGCCCCGACGAACTTCGACGGGTCGTAGACGTCGCGGTCGTCGGGCGCGATGTTGAAGTCACCCGTCACGACCACCTCGTCGTCCGGGCCGGTCAGGCTGGCAACGTGCCGACGCAACTGGGCCATCCACCGCAGCTTGTACTGGTAGTGGTCGTGGTCGAGCGAGCGCCCGTTCGGCACGTAGACCGAGCTCACCAGCACACCGCCGCAGCGGGCGGTGATGATCCGCGCGTCGGGGTCGCGCTCGCCCGACTCCTCGGTGAAGTTGGCCACCACGTCGGCGAGACCCACCCGGGACAGGATGGCGACCCCGTTCCACTGGCCCTGGCCATGATGGGCCGACTCGTATCCGAGGGCTGCGAAGCTGAGCGCCGGGAAGGCGTCCTCGGCCAGCTTGGTCTCCTGCATGCACAGCACGTCGGGCTGCACATCGGCGAGCCACTCCTCGACCCTGGGGAGCCGGGCCTTCAGCGAGTTCACGTTCCAGGTCGCGATGCGCACGTCGATGACCGTAGCGAGGGATCAGCGCGTCCGACGACGGCGAGCGGGTGCGGCCTCAGCCTCGGTGGGCGCCGGTGCGGCGGACGCTGCTCGCGACGAGGTGGAGCGGGGTGCACGGGCACGCTTGGCAGGTGCACGGGGGGTCGTGTCCGGCGCGTCCTCGGCCGGTGCGGGCTCGGGGGCCGTCGACGCGGGTGCGGCCTTCTTCGCCAGGGTGCGCTTGACCGGGGTGGCCGGCTCGGGCGCCGGCCCAGGGGCAGGCTCGGCCACCGGTGCCGAGGCGCGCGTGGCCCGCGTGGCCCGCGTCCGCTTGGCCGGTGCGGCCGCAGGGGTGTCGGTCGTCTCGGTCGAGCCGGGCGCTGCCGTGGCTTCGGCCGGCGCCGCCGGTGCAGCGGCTGTCGCCTTCTTGGCGCGGCTGCGCTTCGCCGGCGCGGCCTCGGCAGCGGACGACGCGTCGGCCGGCTGCTCAGGAGCGCGGTGGCTCGCCATCGCCGGGGCAGCCAGATCGATGCTGCGCCGATCGGGGGCGAAACTCTCGACCGCCAGCGTGACGGCGTCGCCGATCTTCATGAACTCCCGTGCCGAGCGCGGCGCCGGGTCCGCCATCAGCCGCAGCGGCACATAGCCGCGCACGTCACCGATGCGGACGTAGGCGCCGTGCGACGAGTAGCTCTCGACCACGGCGTTGACGCTCGTCCCGAGCGGGTGTTGGGCCACGAAGGCCAGGAACGGCCCGGGATCGTTCACCGTGGTGGGCGCACCCTTGGCCGGGGTGGCGGACGGTGCCGGAGCCGGCGCCGGCGCGGCCGTGCCGGCCGATGCACCCCTCGCCGCCGGGGAGCCCTTGGCGACAGGCGTCGCGGCAGCAGCCGGCGGAACCTCCGTGGCGGCGGCGGCGACGCCCCGCTTACGACCTCGGGCCGGACCGGGCGGCGGCGCCGGCGGCACGGGCATCGGCTTGCTCGCCTCGGCGCTCCCGACGCGCACGGTGGCGGGCTCCGCCGTCCCACGGTCGCGCTTGGCCTTCTTCACGGCGCTGCGGCTGATCGGGCCGCGCACCGGGGCGCGATCGACAAAGACCCACCCGACGTGGGGCACGGGCTTGCCGCCGACGAGACGGCCCTCGTCGAACAGCCAGGTGTACGTGCCGTGGAACTCCTGGAAGGAGTCGTTCGACAGGACGATCGCGTCGACCCGGTTGGCCACGGCGAGCAAGAAGGCGTCGCCGCGGCCGATGGCGCCGGCCGGCGGCGCGACCAACTCGTTGTTGGCCACTGCGGCATCGAACTCGGGCACCTCGCGCGGGTCGCTGCGATGGCCGACGGGCGCAACGCCCCCCCCCGGGATGCGCGCGTCCGGGTGCTCGGGCATGTAGGCGAGCGCCGCCTCGTTGAGCTGGGCGAGGCTGGGGTGGGGACGGCCCTCGGTGGCGAGGTTGGAACCGTCGACGACGACGTGACGCGGCATAGCACCACCTAGTCAACCACGGTCGAGGAGCCGGCATGCGGTCTGGGTACAGTGCCGGCCATGTTTCGTGCCGTGCTGTGGGACTTCGGCGGAGTGATCCTGTCGAGCCCGTTCGACGCGTTCAACCGCTTCGAGCGTGAGCAGGGCCTGCCCACCGACTTCATCCGCTCCGTCAACGCCACCAGCCCGCACACCAACGCGTGGGCCCGGCTCGAGCGCAGCGAGATCACCCCGCACGAGTTCGACGCCGCGTTCGCCGCCGACTCCGCCGCGCTCGGTCACGAGATCCGCGGCAGCGTCGTCCTCGGCCTGCTCGCCGGCGATGTCCGTCCGGAGATGGTCGCCGCCCTCGACACGGTGCGCGCGGCCGGCTATCGGACCGCCTGCCTGACCAACAACGTCGCAGGGGAGCACGCGTCGGCCGAGCGCAGCGAGCGCATCGCAGCGATCATGGCCCGCTTCGACGCCGTCATCGAGAGCAGCAAGGTGGGTGTGCGCAAGCCCGAGCCGCGCTTCTACGAGATCGCCTGCGAGCAACTCGGCGTCACACCCGACGCCTGCGTCTTCCTCGACGACCTCGGCATCAACCTGAAGCCGGCCGCAGCGATGGGCATGACGACGATCAAGGTCGTCAGCGCCGGCCAGGCGCTCGCCGAGCTGTCGACGGCACTCGGCCTGCAGTTCGGCACCTGAGGCCGCACGCCCGGCCCGGTCAGAGCCCGGAGAAGGTCTCGTCCATGAGGTCGGCGAGCTCTTGGTCGTGGATCGCCTTCGACCCCGTCGCCGGGCTCCCGCTCTCGACACGCGCCGCATGGCGCAGGTCGTAGCGCTCCTTCAGGCGCCAGATGCGATGCTCGACGAACTGCCAGGGGCCCATGTTCTCCGGCTCTTCCTGGAGCCAGACGCCCTCGGTGGCCTGGGGGTATCCGGCCAGGATCGCAGTGATCTGCTCGTCGGGGAACGGATACAGCTGCTCGACGCGCACCACTGCCACCGGCGCGGAGCGCTTGGTGCGCTCGGAGAACGCATCGAGCGCCACCTTGCCCGAGCACAGCACCACGCGCCGCACCGCAGCCCGATCGGTCACGAACGGGTCGTCGAGCACCTCCTCGAACGACCCCCGCGTCAACTCGTCGACGTGGGACATCGTCTCGCGCATCCGCAACGGCGACTTGGGGGTGAACAGCACCAGCGGCTTGCGCACCTCACGCATCACCTGGCGGCGGAGGAGATGGAAGTACTGCGCCGCCGTGGTCGCATTGGCCACCTGGATGTTGTCCTCGGCGCACAGGGTGAGGAAGCGCTCGATGCGCGCCGAGCTGTGCTCGGGGCCCTGCCCCTCGTAGCCGTGCGGCAGCAGCAGCACCAGCGAGTTGTGCTGGCCCCACTTGTCCTCGGCCGCGACCAAGTACTGGTCGATGATGATCTGCGCACCGTTGACGAAGTCGCCGAACTGCGCTTCCCACATGACCAGCGCATCGGGGCTGGTGTGGGCGTAGCCGTACTCGTACCCGAGGGCTGCGTACTCGCTGAGCAGCGAGTCGTAGACCCAGAACTTGGCCGCTGCGCCGGGCAGCTCGGCGAGGGGGATGAACACCTGCTCGTTGGCGTAGTCGATCAACGCTGCGTGGCGGTGGCTGAACGTGCCGCGGCGACTGTCCTCGCCTGCGAGGCGAACGGGCACGCCGTCGAGCACCAACGATCCGATGGCCATCGCCTCGGCCGTGGCCCAGTCGACCATGCCCGTCTCGTCGTACTGCTTGGAGCGCGCGCTGAACTGGCGCAGCAACTTCGGATGGACGGTGAAGCCCTCCGGGTAGTTGGTCAGCTGAGCGAAGATCGTGTCGAGAACGCTGCGATACACGCCCGTCTAGACATGGGGCAGCACACCTCGCGGTCGCGGCGGACGAGCCGCCTTGATCGCCTCCGGCGCGTGGGCCCGCGTCTCGTCGAGCGCCACTTGCAGCTTGCCCTGGAACTCGTCGAGGGCTGACTCCGCCTCGTCGAGCGAGATGTCGCCGCGCTTGACCAACGACTCGACGTAGATCTTGCGCACACTGCGCCGCTCGGCGATCGCGCGGTACATGAGCGGCTGGGTGTAGCTCGGGTCGTCACCCTCGTTGTGACCGTGGCGGCGGTAGCAGACCATGTCGATGACGACGTCCTTGTGGAACCGCTGCCGGTATTCGAACGCCAGTCGGGCGACCCGGACGCAGGCTTCGGGGTCGTCGCCGTTGACGTGGAAGATCGGCGCCTGGACCGTCTTGGCCACGTCGCTGCAATAGAGCGACGAGCGCGAGTGCTGCGGCGCGGTGGTGAAGCCGATCTGGTTGTTGATGATCAGGTGGATGGTGCCGCCGACCCGGTAGCCACTGATGTCGGACATGGCCAGGCACTCGGCCACCACGCCCTGGCCGGCGAACGCGGCGTCTCCGTGGATGAGCAACGACAGCGCGGGGAACGAGCCGGGGGGATCGATCTGGTCCTGCATCGCACGGACCATGCCCATCACGATCGGGTTGACGGTCTCGAGGTGGCTCGGGTTGGCCGCCAGCTCGATCCTCAACCGGTTGCCGGAGGGCGACTCGTAGCTGCCGATGGCGCCCAGGTGGTACTTCACGTCGCCCGAGCCCTGGACCGACGAGGGGTCGAGGTGCCCTTCGAACTCCTTGAAGATCTGGTCGTAGCTCTTGCCCATCACGTTGGCGAGCACGT
>DAINND010000128.1:0-8528 GCA_036736065.1 Ilumatobacteraceae bacterium | reverse complement strand
TGCGGCCGATCGAGTCGATCTCGTCGATGAAGATGATCGCCCGGCCCATCTTGCGTGCCTGCTGGAACAGGTCGCGCACGCGGCTGGCGCCGACACCGACGAACATCTCCATGAAGTCCGAACCGGTGACGGACAGGAAGCCGACGCCAGCCTCACCGGCGACTGCCCGGGCGAACAGGGTCTTGCCGGTGCCGGGAGGGCCCACCAGGAGCATGCCCTTCGGGACGCGGGCGCCGATCTCGCGGAAGCGCTCGGGCATGCGCAGGAAGTCGACGACCTCGCGGATCTCCTGCTTCACGCCGTCGTAGCCGGCGATGTCGGCGAACGTCGTGGACGGCTTGTCGGGGTTGAAGGTCTTCGCCCGGCTCTTGCCGACCGACATGATGCTGCCGGCCTGGCCCATGGCCCGGCGCTGCATCCAGACGAAGAAGCCGATGAGCAGCAAGAACGGCAGCAGCAGCCCGAGCCACGACAGCAGCCAGTTCGACTGGGGGGTGAAGTTGTCGTAGTCGACGCCCTTGCTCAGCATCAGCTGCTGGTCGCTCTCGAGCGGGAACTGGCGCGACGCGGTGGTGGAGTACTGCGAGCCGTCGGTGAGCTCGCCGCTGATCTGGCCCGTGTTGTTGTTGTGGTTCGCGGTGGCGACCTTGCCCTGCTCGACGAGCGCGATGAACTCCGAGAAGCTCACCCGCTCGCCGGTGTCGGTCGCCCAGAGGCGGGGGAGGACGACGAGGCCGAGGATGACCGCGACGATGACCGGCACGGTCCATCGCGGCCAACTGCCCATCGGCGACTTCGACCGGTCGGGGGGCTGCTGCCCGGGCTGCTGGCGACCGCCCGGAGCGCGACCTGGCGGCGGCGGCGGGGGAGGCGGAGGCAGGTTGCTCATGGCTGCATGTTACGGGTTGCCGGCGCCCGATGGCTCGTCGCGAGCGGTGCTGCCGATGTGACGGCGGACCCACGCGGAGCGCCCCCGAGGCCCGTCGGCCTCAGCCATCCACCGCCGTCGGGACCCGGCTCGCTACCGTGGCGGATGTGACCCGCCAGTGCTCCCGAACCGGCTGCGCGTCCAGCGCCGTGGCCACCCTCGCCTACCAGTACGGCCAGGCCATCGTGTGGATCGACGAGCTCGCCGCAGAGCGCGACCCGCACAGCTACGACCTGTGCGAGCGCCATGCCGCCCGACTGTCGGTGCCCAACGGCTGGCAGCTCGACGACCGCCGGCAGCGACGCGAGCTCGCGCACGCCGGGGGACGGCTGCTCGCCGGCTGAGCGCACTACGCTCACGGGCCATGCGCGCGGCAACCCCCCAGGTCGGTCGCGAGTCGACGCCGTTCGGCATGAGCGTCCCCCTGGCGCTGCTCACCTGGGCGCTGTGCTGGTTCGGCGGCAACCTGCTCGGGGCGGCCGTCATCGCGATCACCGGCAGGTCGGCGAGCGACGGTTCGGGCCTGCCCACCTGGGTGACCCTGCTCGGTGCGCTCGCCCTGTGGTCGCCACTCGTCGGCGGCGCGGTGTGGGCCAGTCGCGCCCACGGCACCGGCTCACTGCGCGCCGACCTCGGTCTGCGGTTCGAGCCGGTCGATCTGCTCGGCATCCCCCTCGGCGTCGCCTGTCAGCTGCTCCTCGTGCGGGCGGTGTACCTGCCGCTCGAGGCGATCTGGCCGGACACCTTCGGCGACGACCGGATCGAGGAGTCGGCGCGCCGGCTCTACGACGCCGCGGAGGGCTGGTGGCTCGTGGGCCTCGTGCTGATGGTCGTGGTCGGCGCGCCGCTCGTCGAGGAGCTCGTCTACCGCGGCCTGCTGCAGGGCACGTTCGTCCGTCACATGCGCCCGGTGGTCGCCGTCGTGCTCGTCGCGGCCCTGTTCGCGCTGGTGCACTTCCGGCCCGTGCAGTACCCGGGCCTGTTCGCCTTCGGCCTGGTGCTCGGGGTGTGCGCGTTGCGCACGGGCCGCCTCGGCCTGGCGATCGCCGCGCACGCAGGGTTCAACGCGGCCGGGCTCACCTGGGTGGCGCTCGGGTGAGCGTGACCTGGGGGAGCGGTCGACCATGACGTGGCTCGGCCGCCCGACGGTGCGAGGATGTCCCCCATGAGCGACGACCTCCTCGTACGCCGCGCCTCCGATGACGCCGAGGGCCCCGGAAGCGTCGACGACACCGACGCCACACCGCTCGACCGGCCCGTCGTCGCCGCCGACGACACAGAGCGACCCGGTCTGAAGGAGCGTTGGCGGCGACGCCTGCGCGCCTGGTTCGTCGAACCGTTCTCCACCACCGAGCGCACGATCCAGACCGTGGTGACCCTGCTCATCGTCGGCGGCTCGACCTGGGCTGCGCTGGCGGTCGTGCATCCCACCCTGGTGCTCAGCAACAACACGCCGACGGGCGGGGACATGGGTGCCCACGTGATGGGCCCGGCCTTCCTCCGCGACCATCTGCTGCCGAATTGGCAACTCACCGGTTGGAGCACCTACTGGTACGCCGGTTTCCCGATGTACCGGTTCTACATGGTGGTGCCGGCGCTGATGATCGTGATCCTGAACGTGATCCTGCCGTACGGCATCGCCTTCAAGATCGTGGCGGTGTCGGGCATCGTCACCCTGCCGATCTGCTGCTACGCCTTCGGTCGTCTGGCCGGCTTCCGCTACCCCGTGCCGCAACTGTTCGCCCTCGGCGGGATGCTCTTCCTGTTCGACGAGAGCTACTCGATCTACGGCGGCAACGTGAAGAGCACGATGGCCGGCGAGTTCGCCTTCTCCATCGCGCTGTCGCTCGGCATGCTCGGCCTCGGGTTGTTCGCCAAGGGGCTGCAGACGGGCAAGTACCGCAACTGGGCCGCGATCGTGCTCGCCCTGTCGTGCCTGTCGCACGGCATCGTGCTCATCTTCGTCATGCTCGCCGTGATCTTGATGTGGCTGGTGTGGATGGACCGCACGCGGTTCGTCTACGGCCTCACCACCGGCGTCACGGTGTTCCTGCTCGCTGCGTTCTGGGTCGTGCCGTTCCTGTTCAACCACGCCTTCATGACCGACATGAAGTACGGCTACCGACCGTCCGGCCCGGACGACTCGTTCTGGGACATGTTCTTCCCGCTGCCGACCTTCTTCGACATCGTCATCACGGGCTTCGCCGCGGTCGGCTTCATCATCGGCGTGGCCCGTCGCAACCTCAACGCGGCCTGGATGGGCATCGTCATCCTCGCCCTGACGGCGCTCGTCTACCTCACCCGCGACAGCCTGCCGATCATCGGTCTGCTGTGGAACCCGCGACTGCTGCCGTTCCTCTACATCATGCGCTACCTACTCATGATGTACGGCATCGTCGAGCTCGCCCGCGTGGTGCTGCGCGGCGTGACGAACCCGCGCGAGCCGTCCCACACGCGCACGTTCGGTGTGCTCACCACGACGGCGGGCGTCGTGGCGCTGTCGGTGCTCGTCATCCAGATGTTCGCCTTCCGGGTCGTCCCCGGAGCGAGCTTCCAGACCCACAACGGCCAGAGCGTCTACCAGTGGGGGCCGATCTCGCTCACCGCCACCTCCACCGACGCCTTGAGCGACGCCTGGCCGCGCTACAACTTCTCGGGCTACGAGGGTCGGCCGGCCTACGGCGAGTACCGGTCGCTGGTGCTGACGATGGACGACCTCGGCAAGGACCCGGCGCACGGCTGCGGACGGGCGCTGTGGGAGAACAACAGCGAGACGGGCAAGTACGGCACCACGATGGCGCTGATGCTGCTGCCGCACTGGACCGACGGCTGCATCGGCAGCATGGAAGGCCTCTACTTCGAGGCCTCCGGGACGACGCCCTACCACTTCGTCACCGCGGCGGCGATGAGCCAGCAGAGCTCGAACCCGGTGCGCGAGCTGCGCTACGACAACAACGACGCAGCCAAGGGAGTGCCCTACCTGCAGTCGCTCGGAGTCCGGTACGTCATGGTGTTCACCGACGCTGCCCGCGCCCAGGCCGATGCGCAGCCGGAGCTCACGCTGGTCCGCCAGGTCGGGCCGTGGAACGTCTACGAGGTCGCCGGCAGCGACGTCGTCGAGCCGCTCACGGTGCAGCCGGTCGTCGTCAACCCGCGTGAGGGCGACGCTCGCGAGCGCAACCTCGAGCTGGGCATGAGCTGGTTCCAGCATCGCGACGAGTGGGCCGCCAAGCCGGCCGACGACGGTCCGGAGTCGTGGCAGCGGATCGACGTCGCCCCCGACCTCAGCCGTGCCGACGAGAACCGCGTCGACATCGTGCAGCCGGTGCAGCCCATCGAACCGGTCCTGCTCCCGGACATCACGGTCAGCGACGTGCGACTCGGCGAGCAGGATGTCAGGTTCCGCGTCGACCAGGTGGGTGTCCCGGTGCTGGTCAAGGTCAGCTACTTCCCCAACTGGAAGGCGAGCGGGGCCGAGGGCCCCTACCGGATCGCCCCGAACATGATGGTGGTGGTGCCGACCGAGGAGGAGGTCGAGCTGTCGTTCGAGCGCTCCGGGCTCGACATCGCCGCCTACGTCCTCACCCTGCTCGGCCTGGTGATGCTGTTCGTGTGGCGGCGGATGGGTGATGTGCAGCACCGCACGCCGCACCCGTTCGCGCCTCAGTCGGCCCCACCGGCAGACGATCAGGCCGGGGCGAGCACCGAAGAGCCTGTCGCGATCGACACCCTCACGGCGGACCGGGCCGATAGCGTCTAGGCGATGTCCGCCGCCGCCCCCGCCGCCGCGCCGTCGCGCCCGGGTGACCTCGATTCGATCGTCAAGGCCTACGACGTGCGTGGGACGGTCCCGGACCAACTCAACGCCGATGTCGCCCACGCGCTCGGTGTCGGGTTCGCGACCTTCGCCCGCTCGGGTCGCGTCCTGGTCGGCCGTGACATGCGCCCGTCCGGGCCCGCCCTGGTCGAAGCCTTCTCCCGAGGGGTGATGGAGCAGGGGGTCGACGTCGTCGACCTGGGGCTGGTGTCGACCGACCTGCTCTACTTCGCCGCAGGCACCCTCGACGCACCGGGTGCCGTCTTCACCGCATCGCACAACCCCGCCCAGTACAACGGCGTGAAGTTCTGCCTCTCGGGGGCCAGGCCTGTCGGTGTCGACTCCGGCCTCGCCGAGGTGCGCGACACGGCACGCGAGGTGCTCGCCGGGCGTGGCCCGCGGGGGGCGGCCACGCCGGGTTCGTCGAGCACCCGCGATCTGCTGTCCGCGTTCGCCGACCACGTCGTCTCCTTCGTCGACGTCGCCGCCATCCGTCCGCTCAAGGTGGTGGCCGACACCGCCAATGGCATGGGCGGCCTCGTGGTGCCAGCGGTGTTCGAGCGCCTCCCCCAGGTGGAGCTCGAGGTGATGTACGGCGAGCTCGACGGCACGTTCCCCAACCACCCGGCCGACCCGCTCCAGCCGGCCAACCAGCGCGACCTGCAGGCCAGGGTGGTCGCCGGGGGGTTCGATGTCGGGCTCGCCTTCGACGGCGATGCCGATCGCGTGTTCGTCGTCGACGAGACGGGCCGCGGCCTGTCCGGCTCGACGACGACCGCCCTCCTGGCGAGCGCCATCCTCCGCTCCCATCCCGGAGCGACGATCCTCCACAACCTCATCTGCTCGAGGGCGGTGCGCGAAGTGATCCTGGAGTGCGGCGGCGTGCCCGTGCGCACCAAGGTCGGGCACAGCTACATCAAGCAGGTCATGGCCGAGACGGGGGCCGTGTTCGGCGGCGAGCACTCGGCCCACTACTACTTCCTCGACAACTTCCGCGCCGACAGTGGTCTCATCGCGAGCATGCACGTCCTGGCCGAGCTCAGCCGCGCCGGCGCGCCGCTGTCGGCCGTGCGCGCCCCGTTCGAGCGGTACTCGGCGAGTGGTGAGATCAACACCCAGGTCGCCTCGCCCGCCGATGTCATCGAGCACGTCGCCCGGGCCTACGCCGGAGCCGAGCAGGATCGCCTCGACGGACTCACCGTCGACCTCGGCACCTGGTGGTTCAACCTGAGGCCGTCCAACACCGAGCCGCTGTTGCGGCTCAACCTCGAGGCACCCGATCGCAACGAGTGCGACCGACGCGTCGCCGAGGTGCTCGCGCTCGTCACCAGTTCCTGATCCGTCCGTCCCGCTGCCCACACCCCGTCCGAGGAGACCCCGATGCCGCTCGACACCCGCCTGCTCGCCGTGCTCGCCTGCCCGGAGGACAAGGGCCCGCTCTACTACCTCGGCGACGAGGACGGCCTCTACAACCCGCGCCTGCACCGGCGCTACGAGGTACGTGACGGCATCCCGGTGATGTTGATCGACGAGGCCGTCACGGTGGACGACGCTGAGCACGCCCGGCTCATGGCGCGCATCGATGCCGAGGGGATCCGCCCGACGTTCGACGCGAGCGCGTGAGCCGTCCCACGAGCCATACTGGCACGATGCGAGTCGGTCGTCGCCTCGTCGCCACGCTGGTGGCATCCCTGCTGGTGTCGAGTGCCGCCGGCGGTGCCCACGCGTCGTCCGTCGCGCGAGTGCCCGCACCCGCCAGTGGGGCCTGCGCGTTGTCGCACCGGGTGGTGCGAAACGACACCTGGACGGGGCTTGAGGCCAAGTACCGGTTGGGACGGGGCGCGCTGAGCGCGCGGTACAGGGAGGTGCTGCTGATCGGCAGGACGGTCTGCCTCGTGCCCGGCGGCACCACCACCACGACCACGAGCACCACGACGACCACCGCGCCGGCGCCCCCCACCACGGAGCCCTCGACGACCACGACGGCTCCTGCCACGACGACCACGGCTCCTGCCACGACGACCACGCCGCCCGCCCCGGCAGCGACCACGACCACACCGACCAGCTCGACGATCGCTCCTGTCGGGGGCCTCGGCGCCGGTGGTGAGTACGTTCCCTTGCCGCCGAAGACGATCCTCGCCCGGTCGCCACGCCAGCTCAACTCCACGTTCGACGTCGATCTGCTCGGTCGCGAGGGCGTGCCGACGTCGGCCACCGATGTGCTCGCCGTGTTCCTGGCCATCACGGTCGCCTCGCCGACGAGCTCGGGGTGGCTCGGGGTGCACCCCGCAGGGTCACCTCCGGCCCAGCAGACGTCCGTGCTCAACTTCAGCACATCGCGGTCGGCGACGAGCATGGCTCTCGTCCGGCCCGGCGCCAACGGGCGGTTCACCGTCCGGCTCACCGGCGCGGCGCGCGGCACGGCCCAGGTGAGTGTCGACGTGCTCGGCTGGATCGCGACGAGCACCTCGCCGACCCGCGGTGGCCGCCTCCAGTTGCAGGCGCCCGTGCGGATCCTCAACACCCAGGACGGCACGGGACGGGCCGGCTCGACCGCGGCGCTGCCCTCGGGTCGTTCGACCCAGGTCACCATCCCCGGCGCTGCGGGCGCCACGGCCGTGCTCGTCAACATCACGGCGCTGCGACCCTCGACGGCCGCGTCGCTGTCGGTGCTGCCGGCCGCGGCGGCGGGCACACCGACCCAGGTGAGCCTGAGCGCACCGTCGGGCGCCTCCCGCTCGGCGCTCGTGCTCGCTCCTCTCGGTCAGGGAGGCTCCATCTGGATCCGGCACACGGCGGGCTCGATGCACGTGGTCGCCGACGTCGTCGGGTTCGTGCGGCCCGTCATCGACGAGAGCCGCGCCGGCCGGATCGTGCCACTCTCGGCGCCGTTCCGCGCCTTCGACACCCGCGAGCAGGCATTCGGCAACGTGGCGCTCGGCCCCGGGCAGTCCGAGCGCTGGAGCTTCGCCGACTTCGCCTCGTCGGTCGCCATCGGCGGGGTGTCGGTGGGCCGCCAGCTCGGCATGCTCGGCACCCTCACGGCTGCGGGAACGCCTGGGCAGGCGACGAGCATGCTCAGCGTCTCGACCAACCAGATCCCCACGGGCCAGGCGCCGGCGAGCGGTCAGCTCCACACCGTGGCCGGCCAGGCGGTGGCCAACATGGTGGCGGTGCTCTACGACGGGAACGCCACGGCGTGGACCTTCAACCAGGCCGGGCAGACGCACTACCTCCTCGACGCCGCAGCGGTCGTCCTGGCCGACTGCGCGGACGTCCAGGCAGTACACTCGACCACGGTTCAAGGGCTGATCCGGCTCGTGCTCGCACGAGCGATGGGCGTGTGCCAGGTGGCGCCGGCCTGACTCGACCGCAAACCGAGCCCTTCGAAAGGAACCCTGTGTCGTCCTCGCTCGCACCGCGGCGCGACTTCCGCGTCGCCGACTTGTCCCTCGCGCCCTTCGGTCGCAAAGAGATCCACCTGGCCGAGCACGAGATGCCCGGCCTGCGCGCCCTGCGCAAGGAGTACGGGCCGTCCAAGCCGCTCGCCGGAGCGCGCATCTCCGGCTCGCTGCACATGACCATCCAGACGGCGGTGCTCATCGAGACCCTCGTCGAGCTCGGTGCAGAGGTGCGCTGGGCGAGCTGCAACATCTTCTCCACCCAGGACCACGCGGCCGCTGCCGTGGCCGTCGGTCCCCACGGCACGCCGGACGACCCCCAGGGGATCCCCGTGTTCGCCTGGAAGGGCGAGCCGCTCGAGGAGTACTGGTGGTGCACCGA
>DAINND010000127.1:0-8534 GCA_036736065.1 Ilumatobacteraceae bacterium | reverse complement strand
TAGCCCTCGATGCGCTCCAGGAACTCGCCCTCGTTCGTGACGAGGCTGTTGTGGGCCAGGCCGTCGAAGAAGGCACCGACGATCGACTCGATCCCGACGACCTCGTCCAGCACGCCGGCCGAGAGCATGGCGGCGAGGATGAAGAGGTAGCGCATCCCGCGCGCCCGGCCGATGCCGCGGAAGAACCACTCGGCAGCCTTCTTCAACCCCACGAAGCAGAACAGCACGAGCAGGGTGAACCCGAGCGCGATGTTGACGAACAACTCGGCGCCGCTCGCGTCTCCACGGGTCGACCCGGCGACTGCTGCCAGGATGATGAGGGCCAGGGTGTCGGTGATGACGGTGGCGCCGACCGACACGGCAACTGCCTTGTGCGCTGCCAGACCCATGTTGCGCAGGATCGGGTAGACGACGAGCGTGTACGAGGCGAACAACGAACCGAGCAGCAGCGCCGCGGCGAAGTCGTAGTCGACCATGAAGCCGGCAGCGATGCCGAAGGCGGTGGGGATGGCGAAGGTGAGCAGGGCGAAGGTGATCGCCTGGGTGCGATAGCGAGCGAACACCCCGAGGTCGAGCTCGAGGCCGGCGAGGAACATGAGGTAGAGCAGCCCCACCGTGCCGAGGTCCTTGACGATGCCCGACGAGTCACTCACGATCCCGAGCACGTTGGGGCCGAGGACGCAGCCTCCGGCGAGCAGGCCGATCATCCCCGGGACGCGGATCCGCTCCACGAGGATGGGGGCCAGGGCGATGACGAGCACGGCGAGCAGCAACTGCCATGCGGTGCCATGCGGCGGGTGGAGATCGAGCAGGTTCACGGCGTGCTCCTCGGGATGCGGGCGATGATGACCGGGACCTGATCGGGGTCCCGCTCGAAGCGGGGCTCGAGCCAGCGCTCGGCGAGGTCGTCGAGCGTGCCGTCGGCGGCGAGCGCTCGCAGGGTCGTGTTGACGGCGTCCCGGTTGGCGGTGGCGGCAGGCCCCGACTCGGGGAGGGCGATCGCGTAGCGCTGGCGGGTGACGAATTGGGCCACGACCTCGAGCTCGGGCTCGGCTCCGGCGATGACGAGTGCGGTGGCAAGATCGGCCAGGCCGGCGTCGGCACGGCCGTCGGCGATGGCTGCTGCGGCCTCGGTCTCATCGGCGACGACGAGCGGTGGCTTCGTCGGGTCCACGACCTCGTCGAGGAAGTCCTGCTGCGTGCTCCCGTCGACCACCACCCACTGCAGCTCTCGGGCCTCGCGCACGTCCGGGACCTCGATGCCCGTGGGGGCGAGCACACCGATCGCCGTGTCGTAGTAGCCGATCGAGAAATCGACGCGCCCGGCGCGCTCGGTGGTCGCCGTGATCTGCGCGATCGCCATGTCGGCGCCGGCGAGGTCGCCGGCGTCGAGGCGGGCGAAGGGACCCTCGACCACCTCGAGGTCGAGACCGAAGCGCGCTGCGAGCAGGGTGGCCAGTTCCCACTCGAGCCCGCCGGCGACCGATCCGGGGGCGTCACCGTCCCAGAACCCGGGGGCAGGCAGGGCCGTCGCAACTCGCACGATGCCCGCGTCAACGGGTCGGAACACGGGTTGTGCAGCGTCGTCAGCGTCGCTGCAACCCGCAATCGACGCCACGGCAGCGAGGACCAGGACGACCGCGAGCGTCGAGCGCCGGGGCGCCTTGCGGACGGCCCGCGTGGTCACCGTGTCGTGGCGGTCGGCGGCGCGCATCGGCGCACGGTAGCAGCCGCGAAGTGGCCTCTCGGGTGACACTTCCGGGGCGCGTCCGAACGGCGGTCGCAGGGGTCCGGTCGAGTGGGGAGTGGAAGGTTTGTGAATTTGTCCTGGCACAGTGCGATCAAATCGCATGTCGTCGGTATGCTCGTCGCACGGGTGGACGTGGCTTCTCCATCCGGGAATCGGAGAGAGGGCCATGGCAACCGGCACAGTCAAGTTCTTCAACGCACAGAAGGGCTATGGCTTCATTTCACGTGAAGACGGCCCAGACATCTTCGTGCACTTCTCGAACATCGAGGGAAGCGGCTACCGCTCCCTCGAGGAGGGGCAGAAGGTCGAATTCGAAGTCGGCGAAGGCCGCAAGGGTGAAGAAGCCCGCCGCGTGCGGGCCCTCTGATCGCCTTCGGTCAACGTCACCATCGACTCCGTCGAGGTGACGGCAACACTGTCACCGTCGGCACTACCGTGTCCTGATTGTGCGAGCGTTCGCGTGGCTGATCCGGCTCGGCGCCATCGTGGGCGGCGGAGCACTGCTCGTCACGGCTGTCGTCGTCGGCGTCTCGCCGCGCGTGTGGCAGGTCGCCAACGCCCACGAGGAGCTCCCTGTCGAACTCCCGGAGTTCGAGTCGCTGAGCCGCCGGACGCTCGTCTTCGACGCACTCGGCAACGTGATCGCCGTGTTCCAGCGCGAGAACAGCCAGCCGGTGGCCCTCGAGGCGGTGCCCGACGAGGTCCTCGCTGCGGTGCTCGCCGTGGAGGACCGGGAGTTCTTCCAGCACAAGGGCGTCAACGTCCGCAGCCTGATCCGGGCGACACTGTCGAACCTCTCGGGTGACGCGCCACGCCAAGGGGCGAGCACGATCACCCAGCAGGTGGTCAAGAACGAGTTCCTGGCCGGCCTCCAGCGCGACGGCCGCTACAAGCTCCTCCAGGCTCACTATGCGCTCATGCTCGACAAGAAGCTCGGCAAGGACCAGATCCTCGAGCGGTACCTGAACACCATCTTCTTCGGCAACAACGCCTACGGCCTCCAGGCTGCTGCCGAGGTGTACTTCGGCAAGCCGGTGTCCGAGTTGACGATGCTCGAGGGCGCCTTCCTCGCCGGGTTGATCAGATCTCCATCGGGATATGACCCGATTCGGCGACCCGAGCGGGCCCGGGCGCGGTTCCGCCAGGTCGTGGACCGCCTCGTCGACGTCGGCCTCGGCGAACCCCTCGGGGCCGACGGGAGCGCCGAGACGTGGCCCATCCCGGAGCAACTGCAGGCGCTGCCGTCGCTGGACATCGCGCCCTCGTACTACACCGAGGCGCTGCGCGAGTACCTGATCGAGCGTTCGGACATCCTGGGTCCGACCGAGCAAGAGCGCGCCAACATGCTCTACCGGGGTGGTCTGGCGATCCACACCACGCTCGACCCGCGGCTGCAGACGATGGCCGAACAGGCGCGCAACACGTTGCCCGAGACTCGGATCGGGATCGACGCGGCCCTGGTGTCGCTCGACTCCCGGACCGGGGCCGTGCGAGCGATGGTGGGTGGTCGTGGGTTCGTGCCGCGGGAGAACGAGATCAACATGGCGCTCGTGCCGCGCCAGACCGGCTCCAGCGTCAAGCTGTTCATCCTGGCCGCCGCAGTGCAGGCAGGTGCACAGGCCGCCGACGAGATCGACGGTCGCCGGGGATGCATCCTTCCCAACCCGGGCGACCCGTCGCAGCCGTTCGCGATCAACGGTGGCGTGCGCGGCAGCCTGGGGCGGCTCGATCAGGCGACGTGGGCCTCGCTCAACTGCGCCTTCGCGCGGCTGTCGCAGATCGTCGGGCTCAACCGCGTCGTCGACTCGGTCTACCGCATGGCCCGTTCGCCCTATCTGTTCCGGGGCCAGTCCCCGCAGGATCGGGCCCCGGTCGAGCCCTACGCCAGCTTCGCCACCGGCGCGAACGAGATGAGCCCGCTCGACATGGCTGCGGGTGCGCAGAGCTTGGCCAACAATGGCCTGCACCACGACCCCTACTACGTCGAGTGGATCGAGCGCGCCGACGGCACCCGACTCCACACCCACGAGAACGCAGGCGAGCAGGTGCTCGACGTCGAGGCCGCGCTCACCACCACCAGCATCCTCCGCGGCGTGCTCACCCGGGGCACGGCGCGACGAGCCCTCGCCGACTTCCCCTTCCCGGCCGCAGGGAAGACAGGGACGCAGCAGGACAACACCAACTCGTGGTTCGTCGGCTACACGCCGGAGCTCTCGACAGCGGTGTGGGTCGGTGATCCCGATGGCTACACGCCGATGGTGCGCGACAACGTGCCGGAGTTCTACGAGCTCGACGGCGTCGACGCCGTCCAGGGCGGCACCTATCCGGCGCGGATCTGGCGAGCCTTCCAGGAGCCGGCGCTGATGGCGATGACGGCGAGCGACTGGTTCCCGCCGCCGCGTCCGAGCCGACCGGCAGCGCGGTTGTTCCTGCCGGGGGAGGAGTGCGTCTTCCGGGTGGTCGAGGGGGAGTTCATCTACCCGGGAACCGCGCCCAGCACGACCACCACGGTCCCGGCGCCGGTGCCGGCGTCGCCTCCCGCGGAGGCGATAGCGGCGCTGATGGCCCCGATGGCGCCTCCGGCGCCCACCACGACCGTTGCGGCGCCGAGCAGCACGGAGGAGACGACCACCACCGTCGTCAGCACCACGACTACGGTGGTCCCCGTGGTGATCCAACTTCTGCCGACCGCCACCACCATCCCGCCCGACGTCCTCGATCCGCGGGCACCGTTGCCGTCGGTGCCGCTCGACCAGACGGTGGTGTCCTGCAAGGACATCCCGGACGACGTCACGATCCTCCCACCCGGACGTTCACCGTGAACGGCCCTGGGCTGCTCGCGCTCCAGCTCGTCGACAGCGAGCTCGACCAACTCGCGGCCAGACGGCAACGTCTACCCGAGCGCGCTGCGCTCGCGTCAGCGGAGTCGGCGCTCGCGGCGGTGCTCGCCGAGCAGGACCGGTTGCGTGCGCTGATCGCTGCGGCGGGCAGCGACATCGAGCGCGCCGAGCGTGAGGGCGCCGACCTCGACCGGGTCCGCGCTCGCCTGGAGGCACAGCTCAAGACGGTGATCGCACCGAGGGAGGCCGAAGCGCTGACCCACGAGATCGAGGGTGCCCGCGTCCGTCGGAACGCGATCGACGATCGCGAGCTCGAGGCGATGGAGCAGCAGGCTGAGGCAGAGCAGGCACTGCGTGTGGCTGCCGATGACGAGCAGCGCGCGCGGGAGACGGTTGCCGCCGCATCGGCCAACCTCCATGCGTCGCTCGACTCGCTCGCACAGCTCGAGGCCGAGGTCCAGACGCGACGGTCGGCGGCTGAGATGTCGCTCGACGCGTCCGAGCTCGAGCTCTACGCCGCTGCTCGGCGCCGCCACGGTGGTGTCGGCTTCGTCCGCCTCGAGGGCCGTTCGTGCACGGGATGCCACGTCGACATGTCGCACGCCGAGCACGAGCAGGTCCGGGCTGCAGCCGCCGACCTGCCGGAGTGCCCGAACTGCGGCAGGCTGATCGTGGTCTGACTGGGCTCCGGCATGCTCCTCTGGTTCGTTGCCACCGCCGTGCTCACGGTCTTCTTCGTGTTCACCGATCCCCGGTTCGACTACCGCTTCCTGGTGCTCGGAGCGCTGCTACCGGACCTCGTCGATGTCTGGGCCGGCAAGGCCTGGGTGGCACACAGCCTGGCCGGCGCGGTGACGGTCCTCGTCGTGGTCATGCTCGCGACGATCGGGAACCGAACGTGGCGCAAGCGTCTCCTCGGGCTGCCCATCGGCATGCTCCTGCACCTCGTCTTCGACGGTGCCTTTGCGATCGACGACGTGTTCTGGTGGCCGTTCTCGGGAGGCTTCGGCGACCACCCGCTGCCGGTGGTCGCACGTGGCTGGTGGAACGTGCCGCTCGAGCTCGCCGGTGCCGCGATGCTGCTGTGGTCGTGGCGTCGGTTCGGGCTCCACGACGCAGGGCGGCGCCGCCGGCTCGCCGAGCTCGGCCAGCTCACGTCGGGGAGCTGGCGGCCGGGCGCCCTCCCGGGTGAGGGTGGTGGTGACGGTGAGCCACCCTGTAAGCGGGATTCTGTGCCGCCGTGGCGGCGGTGACCATCCATCTCTGCGATCGACCCGGAGGCTGTCCCGGCGGACCGGGACGGACGAGCCGCCCGAACCTCCTGCTTGATCTTGCTCCGAGTGGGGTTGACCGAGCCGTGTGGGTCGCCCCGCACGCTGGTGCGCTCTTACCGCACCGTTTCACCCTTGCCTGTGACCGGCGAACCGGTCCATCGGCGGTCTGCTCTCTGTTGCACTGTCCGTCAGGTCGCCCCGACCTGGCTCTCGCCAGCACTCTGCTCTGTGGAGTCCCGACTTTCCTCGATCGGGTCACCGGCTCGCGCCGACGCCCGACCGCGGTCACCCGGGTGGCTCACCGTCGTGATCATCCTACGGCGCTGGGCCGCCGGACGTCAGCAGGTGCCGAGGTACTCGTAGACGAGGCTGTTGAGGCTGGGCGTCTCGACGTTCACCTCGACGCGGTTGCCGATCTCGTTCGGCGCACCGATGACGAGCTGAGTCGCACCGAGGTTGCCGAACTGGCCGGGGATCGCGTAGACCGGCGGGACATCGCTCTCGGGCACGACGGGCTGCTGCCCGGTCGCCGCAGCGATCTCGTCGGGATGCATGTAGCCGGCCGGGCGTCCGGTGATGGCGATCGACAGGATCGCCGCATGGCGCACTTCCTGCGACGCGACGCTGATCGCGTCCTTGCGCAGGGCCGGCAGGGACAGCACGGGCATGAGGGCCTGGTAGGTCGAGCCTGCGAGCGACTCGAAGGCCTGGGCGACGTTCAGCACGTCACGCCGCGGATCATCGCTCGGTGCGAGCCCGGCGGCCTCGTCGCCGGTGATCGCCCGCAGGATGGCCGGAACCACGATCTCGTCGAGCCGGGGGTTGCCGCACGTCCAGGCTTCGCCACCGACTTGGACGGTGAGCTCTTCCATGAGCGCAGCGTGCTCGGCGTGATCGTCGCGGAAGCGGGTCGCGAGCTCCCGGTACATCGGGTCGAGCAGGTCGGCGTTGTCGATCACGAGGTCGTAGATGCTGATCGCCGTGTGCTCGAGCGACGACGCGGTGCGCAGCAGCACGGCGTCGTTGACGACGGCCGCAGGGAGCTCGGTCGTCGTCGGCGCCATGCCGATCTTTGCGATGCCGGGGGACTCGGTCCCGCCGCAGGCGGCGAGCACGGCGGCCGTGGCCACACTGGCCCCACCGAGGTGCAGGAACCGGCGGCGGCCGCGCAGTGTCGCCGCGCGTTCGGCGGCAGTCACGTCCGCCGACAGGGTGGCCTCGGCAGTGCGACGCAGCGCGCGCCGTGCGGTTCGGCCGGGCGTGCCGAGGGAGCGCAGCTCCCGGCGGAGCTCGTCGTGGTTGGGGGTGCCGTAGTTCATGTCGTTCACCCTTCCGTCGTCGCCAGCGGTTCGGCATCGTTGATGAGGAGGTCGTCCAGCCCACTCACCCCGACCATGTCGGCAAGGACCGTTGCATGGCGGGCTTCCACGACCAGGATCGATGCGATCAGCGCCGCACCATCGGTCCCCTCGAGGGCTCCGATGATCTCGGTGTGGGTCGCCACCAGGACGTTCTCGAGCTCCTGGGCTGCCTCGAGCATGCCCCCGATCGGCCCAGCGAAGGGACCGCCGAAGAGGTCGACGACGAGCTGCTCGGCGATGTCCGGTGATGCCTTGCCGAGGATGGCCGAGAGCGACTGCGCGTAGGCCTGGTGGGCCTCACGGATGCCTGTGAGCACCAACCGCTCGTCACCGACGAGCTGACGACCCGTGAGGGTGGTGTCGTAGAGGGCCACGGCGGCCAGCTCGGCGCGCTGCGCTGCACCGAGCAGCGCTGTGTCGGAGCTGGTCGGCTGGCGAGGGGGAGCGGTGGTGGTGGCCTGCTCCGGTGTCGCTGTGGCGCCGGCGCGGCCGGCGAGCACCAGAGAACCGACGAGACCGGCCAGGCCGGCACCGATCAAGCGGCGCCGAGCGGTTGCACCGTCTGAGTCCGGCCCGACTGAGGTCGGGGATTCGGGCATGTCGATGTCCACGAGGGAGGGTGTCCTTTCCGATCGCTCCCTACAGCCTGGTAGGCGGAGGGGGAGCGGAGCAATTCCAGGTGACAAGACTAGAAGTCCAACGCCGACAGGTCGGGTATCCAGCTACGAGCCCGACCGACGGCATCGGCGAACCGGGCGCGATCGAGTTGCCCGACCGGCTCGACACGAGCGGTCGGGCGCCACATCGCGGCGATGTCGTCGAAGGTCGACCACGTGCCCGCCGCGAGCCCGGCGAGGTAGCCGGCGCCGAGGGTGGTCGCGTCGGCGACGGGCGCTGGTTCGACGGGACGCTGGCGCGCGGCGGCCAGCGCCTGGACGAACGTCGGGTTGCGACTCATCCCCCCGTCGACGCGCAGGACCTCGATGCGGCGCCCCGTGCTCGCCTCGGCAGCCGCGACGAGATCGGTGCCGCGGTGGGCGATGCCCTCGAGCACGGCGCGCACGACATGGGCGCGCTCGCTGCCGCGGGTCAGCCCGAACACCGCCCCGCGGGCCACGTAGTCCCAGTGAGGGGTGCCGAGGCACATGAGGGCCGGAACGAACAACACCCCGTCGCTCGTGGCACAGGCGCTCGCCACCTCGTGGCTCTCCTCGGCCGGTGCGATCAGGCCCAGGTCGTCGCGGAGCCACTCGACGTTGCTGCCCGCCGACAGCATGATCGCCTCCGCCCCCCACATGACCAACCCACC
>DAINND010000126.1:0-8596 GCA_036736065.1 Ilumatobacteraceae bacterium | reverse complement strand
GCCGAGCGTGCGCGTCACGGCGCGGTCGTGCTGGGAGACGCCGGCGAGGAGGGGCGGGCGGGCTTCGTCGTCGAACACCATTTGCTTGGCCACGGGTCACTTCTCCTGTTGTGGACGGGGCGCCGCGGCGGGGGGCCGGGCTGCGGGACGGCGGGGGGCCGGCCGGCGGGGCGACGACCGGAGCCTAAATGGCAGCGGCGCCAGCATGACCCCGGAGGGAAGCAAGCCGCGTGCCGTGCGCTGGAAAAGATCCCGGAATCCCGCCATACCCCGGCGTTTGCAAGGTTTTTCCAGGGGCGAGCCGCACCGGCGACCGGCAGCCTGCGCCCCCGCTGCCGTTTTGGCAGCGCCTGGGCAACCCCGGCGCGGCGGGCGAACCGGGCAGGGCAGGCTCGGCCGGCGCGGCCCGCCGGACCCGCCGGGGGCCGCCGCTCCCCCGTGGATCACGCGGCCTAGCCGTCACCCACGCGGGGTCTCGACCCCGGCGTGCACGTCGGACCCCGCCGTGAAGCCGGGGCCGAGGCCGACCACGAGCGGGGCATCGGCCAGCGATGTGCCGAGGTTGCGCTTGGCCAGCCGGGCGTCGACCACGACGGCGGGGTGCAACGGGGGCAGCTCCGGTGATACGAGCACCGCCACGACCCCGGCACGTGCCGTGGCCTCGGCCTCGTCCGGAGTGGAGACCAGACGGGCGGGCATGCCTTCGACCTCGACGATCCCGGAGCCGACCGCGCTCGACACTGCAACGGTGCGCCGGACCGTGAGCGGCTGGGCCAGCTCGCACACCACGACCGGGAAGCCACTGCGCCACAGCCGCCACACGACGCCTGTCGCCAGGTCGCCGCCGCCGCGCACCACGACCAGCTCGGCGCGCACGTCACGCCCCTCGGCGCAGCGCCCCGATCTCGGCGAGGATGCTGACCGCGATCTCCTGCGGGGTCTCGGCCTGGAGCTCGATGCCGATCGGTGACAGCACCCGCTCGAGGCGTTCCGCGGCGACCCCTTGCTCGACGAGCTTCGTGCGAGTCGTCGCCCAACGCCGGGCGCTGCCCATCACGCCGACCGAACGGGCACCGGTCGCGAGCAGCACGGGCAACAGCTCGAGGTCGAGGCCCATGTTGCGGGTGAGCACCACCACGTGGGTCTCGGCGTGGATCGGCTCGGCGGCGATGGCCGCGGCGAGGGCGCCCGTGAGGCGCACGTCGGCCAGCGGGACCAGGTCATCGGCGACCAGTTCCGGGCGATCGTCGTAGGCCACGACGCGAAAGCCCAGCCAGTGGGCCAGCTCGACGACGGCCGAGCCGACGTGGCCGCACCCGACGACATAGACGGTGGGAGTGGGCATGTAGGGCTCCAGGTAGACGGACACCTCGCCACCACACACCCCGGGACCGCCCTGGGGCGCGTCGACGAGCTCGAATCGGATCAGTCGCCGGCGACCGGCGGCGAGGGCCTCGGCAGCCTCGGCGCGCACCCGCGCCTCCATCTCGCCACCCCCGATCGTGCCCACGGTGCGCCCATCGGCATGGACGAGCATCTTCGAGCCCGGGTGCCTGGGCACCGACCGGCGCGTCTCGACCACGGTCGCCAGGACCACGGGCTCCCCGCGGTCGACGGCCTCGAGCAGCTCGCGGATCAGGCGTTCGCCCACAGCCGCTCCGCCTGTGCCCGCACCTGCGCCCGCAGCCGCCCGAGGTCGACACCGAGCACCTCACCGCCACGCACCCGCCACGTGCCCGCCACCATGACGTCGGTGACGTCGCTGCCGCTGCGCCACAGCACGAGTTGGTCGGCCAGGTTGGCCGCAGTGGGGGTGGTGGGCACCCCGAGGTCGACGAGCTGCAGGTCGGCCGCCAACCCTGGCGCGAGCCGACCGACGGTGCCGTCGAGGCCGAGCGCGCGCGCCCCGCCCGAGGTGGCCAGCTCGAGCACCAGGTGGGCCGGCATCGCCTGCGGGTCGCGCAGGCGGCCCTTGTGCAGCAAGAACGCGCCGCGCATCACCTGGAACATGTCGTTCAGATAGCCGTCCGACCCCAGACCGATGGTGACGCCCGCGTCGATCATCTCCGGCACGGGGGCGATGCCGCCACCGACCTCGCAGTTGGCGAGGGGCATGTGGCTGACCCGCACACCGTGCTCGGCGAGCAACTGCTGCTCGCGCTCGTCGACCTGCACGCACTGGCTGGCGAGGAAACGAGGCGACAGCACACCCCAGTCGGCGTAGACCTCGAGGGTCCGCTTGCCGAAGCGCTCGAGCGCGGCCTCGGCCTCGTGGGTGCCTTCGTTCACGTGCGCATGGCAGAACACGTCGTGCTCGGCGGCGAGCTCGAACGCCCGGCGGACGTAGCGCTCGGAGCAGGTGAAGGTCGTGTGGAAGCACATCGCCCCCCGGACCAGGCCGTCACCGCGCACGCCCCGCTCGATCATGGCGAGGTTCTCGGCCAGGCCGAGCTCGGCGATCTCGTCACCGGCTCGCTCGGTGGCCTCGAACGACAGGATGCCGCGCGCCCCGAGCCGCTCGACCACCTCGGCCTGCGCGGCGAGCGAACCGGGCAGCGACCGAGGCGCCTCGAGGATGTCGTAGAACGTGGTGGTGCCGGTGCGCAGCATCTCGGCGACGGCCCATTCGGTCGCGACGGCGACCATCTCCTGGTCGAGGGCGTCTTCGACCCTGGGCCACCAGTAGTCGGCGAGGAAGCTCCAGAACCCGGTGACCGGCACCGTCTGCGGGATGCCGTGGGCGAGCACGCCGTAGAGGTGGGTGTGGGCGTTGACGAAACCCGGCAGCAGCGCGCCACCCCGCACGACGTCGTCACCCGGGAACGCGGCGATGAGCTCGGCGGCGGGGCCGACATGGCTGATGTGGCTGCCCTCCACGCGCACGGCGCCGTCGGCCACCGGCGCCGCAGCTGCGTCGGCCACCACCCAGTCGGCGGCGACGATGGTCATCGTCCACCTCGTCCCGGGCTGGTGCCGGCGCGCTCGAACAGGCGCATGCACACCTCCGTCGCCCGGGCCAGCTCGGCGGCCTCGTCGATGTCGACGAACGCACCGTCACGCACCCGGAGCCGGCCGTCGACCACCACGTGGCGCACGTCGCGTGGTGTCACGTTGAACACCAGGGCGGACACCGGCCGGTGCACCGGCGCCACGAACACGCTACGCAGATCGACCACCACCAGGTCGGCCAGGCGCCCCGGTGCGATCACTCCGAGGTCGTCGGGCAGACCGGCAGCATGGGCACCGCCACGTGTGGCCATCCGCAGGGCGTCCTCCGGCTGCAGGATCATCGCGTCGAGGTGGTGCACCTTCTGCAGCAGCACGCTCAGCTTCATCGCTTCGAACATGTCCTGGCGGTTGTTGCTGCCCGGGCCGTCGCTCGCCAGCGCCACAGGGATGCCGCGCCCCAGCATCTCCGGCACACGGGCCACACCGGATGCCAGGTACATGTTGCTCGTCGGGCAGTGCACGACGGTCGAGCCGGCGGCGGCGAGCAGGTCGAGCTCGTGGTCGTCGAGCCAGATGGAGTGGGCGAGCTGGGTGTCCGGGCCGAGCACGCCGAGCGAGTGCAGCCACTCGACATGGCGGTTGCCGCGCTCGCCGAGGTTCATCTCGACCTCGATGGCGGTCTCGGCGCAGTGCACGTGCATGCCGCCGCCCCAGGCCCGCGACGCAGCTGTGGCGGCGACGACGGCCTCGTCGCTGCAGCCCCACGGGATGAGCGGGGCGGTCTCCACCCGGATGCGACCGTCGCTGCGGCCGTGCCAGCGCTCGGCGAGGGCCGCCTGGCGGGCGAGCACCGTGTCGCGATCCTCGGCCAGGCGCGGCTCGTAGTTGCGGTCGGCCCAGCCGCGGGCGAGCAGGTAGCGGGCACCGATCCGATCGGCCACGGCGCACACGGCGTCGTCGATAGCCGGGTCCGGGTGCACGTACTGGTGGTCGATCACCGTGGTCGCCCCGGTGCGCAGGTTCTCGAGCAGGCCGATCGTGATCGCCGCAGCGGCCTCGTCAGCGGTGAGCACGCTGGCCGTGGGCCAGATGTAGTCACGCAACCAGTCGAGCAGCGGCTTGTCGTCACCCAGGCCGCGGAAGAACGTCTGGAACAGATGGGTGTGCCCGTTCACCATGCCCGGCATCACCGCATGGCCGGCTGCATCGAGCACCACGTCGGCGCGTCGCGCCGCCGGGGGCGGATCGCCGGCACCGACCGCGGCGATGCGGTTGCCGTCGACGAGGACCCAGCCCCGGTCGAGGAGTGTCCCGTCGTCGTCACTGGTGACGACGACTGCGTCGTGGAGCAGCAGCGTGGTCATCGGGTCCACAGGGTACCGCCGCGGGTCAGACGGCCGGTTGTTGCTGGGTGATGCAATGGATGCCACCGCCGCACTCGAAGATCGAGCGGGCGTCATGGCACACGATCTCGCGACCCGGATAGGCGGCCGCCATGATCTCGACCGCCACCTCGTCGTTCGGGTCGTCGAACGTGCACAGGATGACCGCCCCGTTGCAGACGTAGTGGTTGATGTACCCCCAGTCGACGAGCTCGCCGTCGACGTGGGTGGTCCGGGGCGCAGGCACCTCGATCACCTCGAGCGGTCGCCCCGATGCGTCGGTGCTGGCGCGCAGGATGGTGAGGTTCTCGCGGCACACCTCGTAGTCGGGGTGCGCCGGGTCGAGCTGGTTGTGGGCCAGCACCACGCCAGGTCGGGCGAAGGTGGCGATGATGTCGACGTGGCCACGGGTGCCGAACCGGTCGTAGTCCTTGGTGAGCCCACGTGGCAACCAGATCACCTTCTCGACGCCCAGGTAGGCCTTGAGCTCGGTCTCGACCGACTCGGCGTTCATCGTGGGGTTGCGGAACGGGTCGAGTTGCACGGTGGCGGTGATCATCACCGTGCCGTCACCGTCGACGTGGATGCCACCGCCTTCGTTCACCATCTGCGAGCTGAACAGCTCGGCACCGGCCAGCCCCGCCATGTAGGCGCCGACGTGCTGCTCGTCGTCCCACCGGGCGAAGTCCTGCTGCCCCCAGCCGTTGAAGCGCCAGTGGGTGGCGCCGAGACGACCGTCGGGGTGGACGAGGAAGGTCGGGCCGCTGTCGCGGGCCCAGGCGTCGTCGATGGGGGTCTCGTGGAGCGTGACGCCCGGCCCGACCAACGCGCGGGCGACCTCGGCCTCGCCGACGTTGCACACCAGGCTGACCGGCTCGAAGCGGGCGATCGTGCTGGCCACCGACGCCCACACCGAGCGGTAGTGCGCCAAGGCCTCCGGGTCCCCCTCGCCGAACGAGTCGTTCATCGTCGGGAACTCCATCCACGTTCGCGTGTGCGGGGCCCACTCCGGGGGCATCGAGAAGCCGGCGAGACGAGGTGTCGACATGGGTGCTCCGGGGTCAGAGGAAGTAGAGCCGGCTGAGCGGCACGGTGTCGCTCGGCCCGGTGTAGACGGGATCACCGTCGAAGGTGACCGCGCCCGTGCGCGGATCGACGTCGACCTGGCCGAGGCGGGCGTTGAGCACCATGTCGGCCGGGCCGATGCCGCGCGTGCCGCGCACGCCGACCCGGCGGCGCCTGGTGGTCATCGCGTCGTTGCCCTCGGCCGCCGCCGCCTGGCTGGTGAACGCCACCGACAGATCGGCCGCCGTCGCCCCGAACCCGCCGAACAGCGGGCCGAGCACGAGTGGCTCACACTGGTCGGTCGTCGCGTTCGGGGCGCCCGTCACGCCGAAGGCGGGGAAGCCGGCTTTGAGCACCATCTGCGGCTTGGCGCCGAAGTGGTCGGCGCGCCACAGGACGATGTCGGCCATCTTGCCCACCTCGAGCGAGCCGATCTCGTGGGACAGGCCGTGGGCGATCGCCGGGTTGATGGTCAGCTTGGCGATGTAGCGCCGGACGCGGTCGTTGTCGTTGCGGGTCGGGCCGTCGTCGAGGTCCTGCTTCATCTTAGCCGCCAGCTGGAACGTGCGGCGCATGGTCTCGCCGGCACGGCCCATGCCCTGCGCGTCCGACGAGGTGATGCCGATCACGCCCAGGTCGTGCAGCACGCCCTCGGCGCCCATGGTGCCGTTGCGGATCCGGTCGGCGACCATCTCGTGGTCGGTCGGCGAATGATGGTTGAGCCCGTGGCAGGCGAAGATCATCTCGTAGTGCTCGTCGAGCGCGTCGCGCCCGAACGGCAGCGTCGGGTTGGTGGACGATCCGATCACGTTGGGCACACCGGCGAGCTTCAGCACGTTGGGGACGTGCCCGCCACCGCAGCCCTCGATGTGGAAGGCGTGGATCGTGCGCCCCTCGAGCACACTCAGGGTGTCCTCGACCGACAGGCACTCGTTCAACCCGTCGGTGTGCAACGCCACCTGCACGTCGTACTCATCGGCCACACGCAGCGCCGTGTCGAGGGCCCGGGTATGCGCGCCGAGGTCCTCGTGCACCTTGAAGCCGCACGCGCCACCCTCCACGAGCGCCTCCACCAGCGGTGCGGCGACACTCGACGACCCGCGGCCGAGGAACCCGATGTTGACCGGCCACTGGTCGAAGCTGTTGAACGCGTGGCGCAGGGCCCACGGTGAGTTCACCCCGACGCCCCACACCGGGCCGAACTCCTGGCCGATGATCGTCGTCACACCCGAGGCGAGCGACGCCTCCATGATCCGCGGCGACAGCAGGTGCACGTGGGTGTCGATCGCTCCCGCCGTGGCGATGAGGCCTTCACCGCTGATGATCGACGTGCCTGTGCCCACCACCACGTCGACGCCGTCGAGCATGTCCGGGTTGCCGGCCCGACCGATGGCCGAGATCCGGCCGTCGCGGATGCCGATCGACACCTTGCCGATGCGATGCATGGCGTCGATGACCACGACGTTGGAGATGACGATGTCGCACGTGTCGCGCACGGCGGCCGCCTTGAGCAGCAGCCCGTCGCGACCGGTCTTGCCGAAGCCGACGAGGAACTCGTCGCCACGCTGCTGCGCGTCGTACTCGATCTCGATGACGAGACGGGTGTCGCCGAGGCGCACGCGGTCGCCCACGGTCGGGCCGTGGATCGCCGCGTAGGCGTGCGGCAGCACCTCGTCGGGCTGCTCGTGGGAGTGCGGACGGTGGGTCATCGATCGGCTCCTCGGTAGCCCTGCTCCACGGCGCGACGCAACGCCTCCTCGCGGGCGCCCGGTGCGTCGAGCGGCCCGTCGACGAGGCCGGCGAAGCCGATCGCCACGCGGGCCCCACCGACCGGGACGAGCGGCGCCTCGACGGTCACGCCCGGATCGAAGCGCAGCGCCGAACCGGCCGGGATCGCCAGACGTCGGCCGTACGCCACTGCACGGTCGAAGTCGAGCCTGGGGTTGACCTCGAAGAAGTGGAAGTGCGAAGTGATGCTCACGGGCACGTCGGCAGTGTTGACCACCTCGAGGACCACCACGTCGGCCAGGACCGGTTCCTCGCGCTCGGCCGGCATGACCGCGCCCGGTGCGTCGTCGCCGAGGCCGCTGTCGTCGCCGATCGGGTTGCGCACCACCACCATGCGGGTCCCGTCGGCGAAGACGGCCTCGACCTTCACCTCGGTGACGATGTCGGCCACACCGGGAAGGACGTCGGCGGCGGAGAGCACGGCTGCGCCGGCGGCGGCCGCTTCGAGCAGCCGCTTGCCGTCACGAGCCGCCTCGCACACGGTGTCGGCGATGAGCGCCGTCGCCTCCGGCACGTTGAGCCGCAGACCGCGGGCCCGGCGAGCTCGGGCCAGCTCTGCGGCGGTGAAGATGAGCAGGCGGTCCCGATCGGTGGGCGTCAGGCGCATGGGACCACGCTAGCCAGCGGCGTGGTGCGCCGTCAGATGCGCTCGATGATGGTGGCGGTTCCCATGCCGCCGCCGGTGCACATCGTGACCAGACCGGTCGACAGGTCGCGGCGCTCCATCTCGTCGAGCAGGGTGCCGATGAGCATGCCGCCGGTCGCGCCGATCGGGTGGCCGAGGGCCATCGCCCCTCCGTTGACGTTGACCCTGTCCCAGTCGACTCCGGTGTCGCGGAGGAACTTGAGCAGGACCGAGGCGAAGGCCTCGTTGACCTCGAACAGGTCGATGTCGTCGAGGGTCATGCCCGCCTTGCGTGCGCACAGCTGCGCTGCCTTGCCCGGCGCGGTGAGCATGATGACCGGCTCGCTTCCGGCCACGGCCGCCATCGTGATCCGCGCCCGCGGGGACATGCCGTGGGCCCGGGCGTAGTCGGGTGAGGCAACCAGCACGGCCGAGGCGCCGTCGACCACCCCGGACGAGTTGCCGCCGTGGTGGACGTGGCGGATCTCCGTCAACTGCGGATAGGCCTTGAGCGCCGTCTGGTCGATGCTGATGCCTCGGTCCTTGAGCACGTGGGCGCCCATCCCCTCGAAGCTGGGGGCGAGCTTGGCCAGATCGGCCAGGGTCGTGCCAGGCCGAGGGTGCTCGTCTCGGTCGAGGGCGAGGCGGCCGTCGTCGTGGAAGATCGGCACGAGCGACCGGTCGAAACGGCCCTCGGCGATCGCCTGGGCTGCACGGGCCTGGCTGACGACGGCCAACTGGTCGAGCTCCTCGCGGCTGCACCCCTCGAGCGTGGCGATGAGGTCGG
>DAINND010000125.1:0-8688 GCA_036736065.1 Ilumatobacteraceae bacterium | reverse complement strand
GTCATGACCACGATGGCGCAGCCCGGGTTCGTGCTCTCCCTGAATCCGCTGACGCCCGCCTTCCGGCGGCTCGACCCGATCAAGGGGACCAAGCGCCTCGTGTCGGGCCGGTCGTTGTGGGAGGTGGGCAAGCAGCTCGTCAAGGCGGTGGTGATCACCTGGCTCGCCTGGCCGCACATCATCTCCATCCACGACCACCTCGTCCGCTCAGGCCGGATGGCGCTGGGCCCGGCGATGTCGGTGCTCGGGTCGGACCTGATGGCCTTGACGCGCAAGGTCGCCTGGTTCGCCGTGGGCATCGGTCTCGTCGACTACGCCTTCCAGCGTCGGGCGAAGCTGCGCGACCTGCGCATGACCAAGCAGGAAGTGCGCGACGAGATGAAGACGATCGAAGGCGATCCGCTGGTGAAGGGTCGGATCCGTGCCCTGCAGCTCGCCCTCGGGCGCAACCGGATGATGTCGGCCGTGGCCGGCGCGTCGGTGGTCGTCACCAACCCGACCCACATCGCGGTCGCCATCGCCTACGACCCCGCCCAGGGTGGGGCACCCCGGGTGGTCGCCATCGGGACCGACGCGACTGCGGCCCGGATCCGCGAACGGGCGATGGAGGCGCGGGTGCCCATCGTCGAGGCCAAGCCGCTCGCGCGCGCCCTGTGGCGCTCGTGCGAGCTCGGCGACGAGATCCCGGTCGTGCTGTACGAGGCCGTTGCCAAGCTGCTCGCCTTCGTCCGCCGTCTGCGCAGCACGATGCTGCCGGCGTCGGCGACCCCGCTTCCCACGAGCTACGGGGTGTCCCAGCAGGTGCTCGACGCCGTTCCCGACCGCCAGCGCGGGCGTCGCGGCGGCGGCCGCCGCCAGCTCGCCACCTGATCGCCCGCCGCGGCACGCGATGCGCCCTGCAGCACGGGCCCCGAGGGGCGCTCGGACGCGACGACGCCCCGGTGCAGCCCGCTCAGGAGCTCCACCGGGGCGTCGTCGACCGCGTCAGCGTCGCTTGCGCGGCAGGTCGGCGATGTTCGCGGCCGCCACCACGAGCTCGTCGCCGGGCCGATCCTCCGCTGCTTCGCGGTTCGCCAGGAGGATCTCCTGGTAGACCTCCTCACGGTGCACCGAGACCGAGCGCGGGGCACGGATGCCGATGCGCACCTGGTCCCGGCTCATCTCGAGCACGGTGACGACGATGTCGTCACCGATCAGGATGTTCTCTCCGACACGTCGTGCGAGCACCAACATCAGCGTGCTCCGTTCGTGACGAGCTCTGCGAAGTGAGCCCTGATCGGCCAGGTCGAGTCAGGCAGGATCACCTGGTGGAGCCGCCGGTGGCGACGGTCGATCAGCAGCGGGGCCCGGAGGTTGGTGCTGAGCTCGGCGACAGCGCCGTCGCGGCGGACGGTGACGATCGTGAGCACGGTGACGTCCTCGGGGTCCTCGATCCCGAGGGTCTGCTCGTCGATCTCGAAGTCGTAGTCGGGGAACGGGGCGAAGGGCACGATGCACATGAACGCCAAGTCCCCGTTGTCGAGGTCCTGCAGCCAGTACAGGTTGTGGGTGTCGCCGGTCTCTTGGCCCGGAGCGGTTCCGCCTCCGAACAGCACGGCCCGACGCAGGTCCGGAAATCCGGGGATCCCTGCGGGGATCTCGAACGCCTCTGCCTCGTCGACGTCGACGAGCCCGAAGCGGGTGGTCTCGAGCAGCATGTGACCTCCTGTCTGCGGTGCCGACACGACCGTCCGGATGACGCTCACCTTGTCGACAACCTCTGCTTGCCACGAACAGTCTCCACCGTCCGGGGACCGGTGAAGTGCGCAACCGGGTTCGGCAGAGATGGGAGACATGGTGGAGCGGAGTCGGATGGGACAGGTGACGCTGCCTGCGACGGTCGTCCTCGTCGTCGCCGTGATGATCATCCCACTCCCCGCGAGCCTGCTCGACGTGCTCATCGTCGCCAACCTCTCGACGGCGGTGCTGATCCTGCTGGTGTCGATGAACGTGCGGCGAGCGCTCGAGTTCAGCTCGTTCCCGTCGCTGTTGCTCGTGGTGACGCTGCTGCGCCTCGGCCTGAACGTCGCCACCTCGCGCGCGGTGCTCAGCGACGGGCACGCCGGCGCAGTCATCGAGACCTTCGGATCGGTGGTGGTCGGCGGCAGCATCGTGGTCGGCCTCGTCATCTTCTTGATCCTGACCCTCGTGCAGTTCGTCGTCATCTCCAACGGTTCGGGACGCGTCGCCGAAGTGACAGCCCGGTTCACCCTCGACGCGATGCCCGGCAAGCAGATGGCGATCGACGCCGACCTGAGCGCCGGGATCATCGGTGAGGAAGACGCTCGTCGTCGCCGTCAGGAGATCTCCGACGAAGCCGACTTCTACGGTGCGATGGACGGTGCGTCCAAGTTCGTGAAGGGCGACGCCATCGCCGGCCTGGTGATCACGGCCGTCAACCTGATCGGTGGCTTCCTGATCGGTGTCGTGCAGAACGGCATGCCGGTCGGCGAGGCCATCCAGAAGTACTCCCTGCTCACCATCGGCGACGGCCTGGTGTCGCAGATCCCCGCCCTGCTGGTGTCGCTCTCAGCCGGCCTCATCGTCACCCGTGCTGCCGGCGGCGCCGCCCTCGGTTCCGACGTGTTCGCCCAGTTCTACCGGCAGCGCAACGCCGTCCGCAGCGCGAGCGGCGTGGTGCTGTTGATGCTCCTCATCCCGGGTCTGCCGAAGATCCCCTTCCTCGTGGTGGGTCTCGGCCTGCTGCTCGCGGCCAACCGCCTGCCCACCGCCGAGCAGCTCGCTGCAGAGGCGGCAGCATCCGTGGCGGCCGCGGCACGTCCGGACGAGAGCGAGGCTGCTCCGGTGTCGCCGCAGCAGCTCGCCGTCGATGCGCGCATGGAGCCGCTCGAGCTGACGATCGCATTCGACCTGATCGCCCTCGTCGACGCCGCGAGCGGCGGCGACCTGCTCGACCGGGTGAGTGCGCTGCGCCGCAAGATCGCCTCCGAGCTCGGCTTCGTGATGCCGTCGATCCGCACCCGCGACTCGTCGGAGCTGCCCACGAGCGCCTATGTCATCCGCGTCCACGGCGTGGAAGTCGGACGGGGCACCGCCCCGGCCGGTCGGGTGCTCGTGATCGGCGAAGCACTCGACGGCCTCCCCGGCGAGGATGTCCGCGAACCGGTGTTCGGCCTGGCAGCGCGCTGGGTGCCCCTCGAGTACCAGGTGCAGGCCGAGATCATGGGCAACACCGTGGTCGACCGCTCCACGCTCATCGTCACCCATCTCGCCGAGATCGTGCGCCGACGGGCCGGTCGACTGCTCAGCCGCACCGATGTGAAGGCCCTGCTCGAGGGCGTCCGGGCCACCGATCCGCAGGTGGTGGAGGATCTCGTCGCCCTGGGTGTCACCGCCGGGGAGGTCCAGCGGGTGCTCGCCGCGCTGCTCGATGACGGCATCCCGATCCGCGACCTGGTCCGGATCCTCGAGGCCGTGGCCGATCGGGCGCGGACCGTACGGACCCAGGAGGCGATGGTCGAGGCCGCTCGGATCGAGCTCGGGCCGGCGATCACGTCCGCGCTCGCCGTGGACGGTCGTCTCACCGTGGTGACCCTCGCCCCGACGACGGAGAACCGCATGCTCGTCGGCCTGCGCAGCATCGACGGCCAGACCCAGGTCGAGCTGCGGCCCGAGCAGGCCGACACGCTCGTCCGCGACTTGCACCAGCTCGTCACGCAGCAGGCCGCGCGGGGCACGTCGCCGGTGCTCGTCTGCGCCGGCCCGTTGCGGCCAGCGCTCAGCAGGCTCGTCAGATCCGCGGTGCCGAGTGTCGCCGTTGTCTCCTACGCGGAGCTCGGCGACCACCTCACCGTGGACGTCGTCGCCAACATCGATCTCGACCCGACCCCGATGACCACCGATCACGGCCTTGCCGAGGAGTACCGCCATGCCTACGCAAACAACTGACGATCAGGCCACCCACACCTTCCGGGCGGCGACGATCGAAGAGGCCGTGGCGATCGCCGAGCGCACGCTCGGACGCCGGGTCTCGCTGATCGGGGCGAACCGCATCCGTCGCGGTGGCCTCGGCGGGTTCTTCGCTGCCGACCTCGGCGTGGAGGTCGTGGTGTCGCCGATCGAGGACACCGTCGAGTCGGCGCTCGAGCGGCTGATCGCCACCAGCTCGAGCAACGACAAGGCCAACTGGGAGTCGAACCGCACCGATCCGGCCGCCGCGATCGCCGCGGCCTTGTCGGCAGTGGTCGCCGCCGACGCCGCTCCGGTCGAGAGCCCGGGGCGGGCCTGGCTCCGGCGGCGGACCGCCGCCGCCGAGCTGACGGCCGAGCCCAGCTCGTGGTACTCGCCGCCGGTGTCGGACCAGGACCGGGGCAACCGCCCGGAGCGCCTGGCGCGGATGGCCGAGCTCGACCGGATGTTCGGCGTGGCCGATCTCGGCGACGCCCACAGCGACCCCGCTGCAGAGCTGGCGGAGCAGATCGACAGCGATCCCACCGGCCGCATCGAGCTCCCGGTCCTGCCCGCCGCACCGGATGCGGGTCAGGTGCGGATGGCTCCGTCGGTGAGCACGGGGTCGTCGAGCCTCGCCCGCGTCGAGCGGATCATCGAGGAGCTGCAGGTCCTGACCTCGGCGCCGCGGACCATGGCGATGAGGCCCGGCCCCGACCACCGGGTCGCGGAGACCGAACCGGAGAGCGCAGCGCCCGTGGGATCGCGTCCGGCTCCGGGCATGGTGACCAGCCCGACGTGGCCCACCGCGACGCGCGCCGGCGACCCGTCGGCGAAGGCCGTGGTCGACGAGGCGGCCCCGATCGGGTTGCTGGCGACGCCTCGGGCGCTCACCGTGCCCGCCGAGACGCCCGCCTCCACCCCTGCCGAGCAACAGATGCCGGCGGTGGCCAGGTCGATCACCGCCGCCTCACCGGAGCTCGCCCAGCGTCAGGTCGAGCTCGCCGTCTCGGCCGCCGATGCCCTGCTCGGCTCCCTGCGCCGCGAGGACGGCGTGAAGCGGCTGTCCGTGCGGGTGGTGCTGCGCACCGGCGACCACGACGAGGTCGCTGCCGAGGCCGAATGGGATGCGAGCGAATGAGCCGGGGCAAGTCGGTGGCCGAGCAGGCCGAGGGCATCAAGGTGCCCGGTCCGCTCGCGCCGTGGAAGCTGGTGATCACCGTGGTCGCGACGGCCGTGCTCACCGGGCAGCAGCTGCTCGATGCAACGAGCTCCGGTGTCGGGGTCGACTTCGCACTGCTTCGCTCGTTCGCCGTCGCAGCCCTCGTCTGGTTCTCCGTCGGCATGGTGAACCGTGTCCTCGTGGCAGCGACCGTCCAGGCGATCGAGGCCGAGCGAGCAGCAGCCCGACACGGCCATGGGCCCGATCAGCAGGACTTCGCCACCAGCGAGCGCTAAGCGTCAGATGTCGAGCCGGGCTGGACGTCGCCAGGACGCTGCGCCCCGGGTCGCCCGGCTCACGGAACGGGTCGTGGCATCGGCGTCGTGAGCCGTCCGCGCAGCGTGCTGTGCCAGGCAGGACGTCACGCGCGGCCCTCGATGTCGCTACCCGGTGGGATGGGGTCGCTCAGCGGAGGAAGTCGAGCAGCGACATCGACATCACTTTGGCCGTCGTCTGCAAGGCGGCCTGGTAGGAGCTCTCGCGGGACTTCACCTGGATGAGGCTCTCCACCATGTCGATGTCTTCCATCTGCGACAACCGCTCGGTGAGCGCAACCTTCTCGTCCCGGGTCCGGACGGAGAGCTGCTCGAGCGAGGACCACTTGGTGCCGACCATGGCCGAGGCCCCACGCAGCCGTTCGAAGGCCGCATCGAGGTTCACCTGTTCGGCGGCAGTCGCCGTTCGGTCACCGGCCTCGATGGCGGTCGCCATCCGGTCGAGCACCTCGAACAGGCTGCCTGCGCCGGCGCCACTCGCGCCGAACACCTGGTTGCCGGTGACGTTGATCGTCATCGCATTTGTCGGCGACACATCGCGGATGACCGGCTCATCGTTGCCCACGAAGGCACCGGTGCCGTCATAGGCGACCCCAGCTGCGGTGCCGGCGAAGAGCGAGCGCCCCGCATACGTGGCGTTCGCCACGACCAGCAGGTCCGAACGCACGGCGCGCAACTCGGTCGCGAGGGCCGAGCGGGCGCCGGGTGTGAGGGCGTTGATCCCGTTGCCGGCGTTGACGGCGATCTCCTTCGCGCGCACCATCCGGTCGAGTGCTGAGGAGAGCTGCGTGTCGGCAGCGCCGACCCAGCCCTGCGCGTCCTCGATGGACCGCAGCCGCTGCTCGATCCGACGGATGTCCTTGCGCGTCGACATCGCCGACGTCGCCCGGGCCGGATCCTCGGACGGCTTGCTGAAGTCCTTGCCGGACGTGATCTGGGCCTGCGCGTCCTGCAGCCGGCCGAGGCTCTGGCTCAGGTTGCGGAGGTTGGTCCTCGAGATCATCGAGTTCGTCACGCGCATGGTGTCGTCCCCCTCACATTCCGGTCATCCGTCGGGATCATCGTCAGCTGATCCGCTCGATCAGGAAGCCGAGCATCTCGTCGATGGTCGCCATCACCTTGCCCGCAGCCTGGTAGGCCCGCTGCGACTCGATCATCTGGGCCATCTCCTCGTCGACGCTCACCGAGCTCACGGCATTGACGTCGCGGAGCAGGTTCTCGACGACGGTGCTCTGCACATCGCTGCGCTGCTTGGCGGCGCGGGTCTCGACGGCGAGGTTGCTGATCATCTGTTGGTACCGGCTGTCCGGCCCGGTCGCCGAGTCGGCGAGCGCGGCCATCAGTCGGGCCTGGTTGCCATCGAGTGGTCCGGGTGCGACCGGGCCCGGGAGCACGGGGGCGCCGGCGGCGACGCGTGCCGGCTGACCGGCGACGTCGGCCGACAGAGCGATCGTCGCTGCGGTCACGCCGGTCGGGTCGAAGAACATCCGGCCGCTCACACCGTCTTGGCCGTAGCCGGCGCTGTGCACCGCGTTCACGGTCGACACGAGCGACGCGGCCACACCATCGAGCGCCGCCAGGTAGCGAGGCACGATGTCATTGATCGTCGTCGACATCGCCGCAGCCTCACCCGCCGTGGGCAGGATCACCTGACCCGAGCGCACCATGCGGAGGACACCGTTCGGCGCCTCGACGCGCTCGCTGGTGAGACCCTGCACCACCTGGTGGCCGCCGATCGTGACGGCCACGGTGTTGTCCTCGCTCACCCGCACGACGGCACCGGTGAGCTTGGTCAACTGGTTCACCAAGCGGTCGCGCTGGTCGAGCATCGAGGGAGGCACATTGGGCTGGCCGATGACGCCGGCGTTGTAGGCGGCCAGCTCGGCGGTCAGATCGTTGACCTTGCTCGTGAGGACGCCCAACTGTTCGTGGATGCCGGTCGTGACAGCGGACAGGTCGGCCGCGTTGCGGCGCAAGGTCGTCGCGACCGCCGTGGCCTTGGCGAGGACGTCGAAGCGCAGGCTCGGGCTGGCCGGATCGGTCGACAACTCGTTCCAGCTGCCCCAGAGCGCGTCGAGTTGGCTCGCGAGCCCATAGTCCGACGGCTCGGGGAAGATCGCCTCGATCCGGCCGAGCGTGGCGCTCGCTGCTTCAGCCGACGCGAGGTTGGCCTCCTCGGCGGTCGCCCGCGCGATGAGCAGATCGTCGGCCGCCCTGGTGATGTGGCGCGAGTCCACGCCCGCCCGGGAGTTCGTGATCACGCCGCCGACGTTGATCGGCTCGCCGACCGCAGTGACCGTCTCCACACGCTGGCGCCGGTAGCCGGGCGTCGAAGCGTTGGCGACGTTGTTGGCGGTGGTCTCGAGGATCCGCTGGTGGGCGCGCAGGGCGCTCAGCGGGGTCTGCAACGAGGAGATGTTCGGCATGGTCAGACCGTCCGATCCAGGCGGACCGCAGTGCGGGCCAACGGTGCGGTGTACCCGCGGGTGTCGTAGACGTCGACGGTCTGCTCACCGAGCGAGGCGATGATCTCGCGCGAGCGCATCAGGCCGCGACGGGCGAGCTCCTGGTTGGTGTGCGACACGTCCTCGATCTCGGACTGCAGCGAGAGCAGGTGCAAGCGGTGCTGGGCGAGCAACTGGCCCCACGGGTGCTCCACGTAGGTGAGCAGCTCCGACATCGACACCGTCGGCGGCAGGCCGTACTGGCGGGCGAGGCGGGCCGACGCCTGGGCGCGAGCGGCATCGACGGCGTTGACCGCCTCCATCACCGACTCGATCTCGGCGTTCAAGAACGGCAACCAGCGCGTGCGGCCGGAGGCCAGCAGCAGCCCCTGCATCTCGAGCTTGTAGACCAGTTGCTCGAGGAGCTCGCGCGTGGTCCACAACTGCTGCGAGAGGTCCTCTGCTGCGTCCACGGTGAGAACTGTCCGGCGCCACGGCAGATCCGCAGGTATCCGATCCCCCGAATATCGCCCAGCGTCACCATCTGGCCTCGCCTGGTGGCGCGACGAGACGTCCTCTGAACAATCCAGAGCATCTGACGGTCAGTTCCGGGACGCACCGCAGCGAGGAGACCCCCATGATCCGCCTGACGCGACTTCGCCACGCCGATCCGCTGTACATCAACCCCGATCACATCGAGCGCCTCGACCGGCACCACGAGACCGTCGTGCACCTGCTCAACGGCACCGAGTACGGCGTGGTCGAGTCGCCCGAGGAGATCCTCGAGCAGGTGACGATG
>DAINND010000124.1:0-8707 GCA_036736065.1 Ilumatobacteraceae bacterium | reverse complement strand
GCCGCCGGTGCGCGCACCTCGCTCCGACCGGGCACCGACCTCCCCGCCGGCCTCCGCGGGGGTGCAGCGGTTCGTCGCCTCGCGCCTGTTGCGGCGCTCGTCGCCGCCGTGATGGTCGCCGTGTCGTCGGAGAGCTCCGACTGGCTCTTCCGCTGGGGCTTTCCCCTGTTCGCGCTGGCCGCCACCGTGGTGGTGGTGGCCGTCGCCGACGGGCTCTGGGGACGCACCCTCGGTTGGGCACCGCTGCGCTGGATCGGTGACCGCAGCTACGCGATCTACCTCTGGCACTGGCCGGTGATCCTGCTGCTGAGCGGTGACCGCTTCCCCACCGCGGGCCTGCTGCGCGACCTGGTCCGGATCGCCTGCACGCTGCTCCTCTCCGACCTGTCCTACCGCCTCATCGAGCACCCGATCCGGCGGCGGCAGCGGCTCACCGGGCCACGCGCTCCGATCACCATGGTGCTCGCGTTGGCCACCACCACGGCCATGGCGCTCGCCCTGCCCGTGTCGGCAGCCCCGAGCGGCGCAGGGAGCGTGGTCACCTTGCCCCCGGCGCCGCCCACGGCCGAGACCACCACCTCTGTCGCCGTGCCGACGACCACGTCGCCGCCGTCACCCGACGACACCGCAGCCACGGCCTCGACGGCGCCTGCTCGTCCGACGACGACACTGGTCGCTCCTCCGACGACTCCGGCCCCAGCGTCGCCGCTGCGGGTGCTCGTCGTCGGTGACAGCACTGCCGTCCACCTCGCCGAGGCGTTGCTTCCCTACAGCGCCGCCAACCCGGACGAGGTGCTCGCAGGCAGCGCCGCCTTCCCCGGTTGCGGCCTGTCGGCCTTCGATGACGGCCGCCTCCACCAGATGACCGAGCGTGACGGCACCGACAGTTGGATCGATCTCTCGGGGTGCGTGAAGAGCTGGGAGTCGGTGGCGCGGCGAGTCGCTTCCCAGGAGCGCTTCGAAGTCGTGCTCATGCGGATCGGCCCCTGGGATGCCACCGACATCCGGCTCGCCGACGGACGCGTCGTCTCCGTCGCGGACGACGTCGGTCGGGGCATCGTGAGCCGTCGCTACGCGGCCTTCGTCGCGCAGGTCGAGGCTGCCGGCGCGCGGGTCGTGTGGATCACTCCGCCTGACGTCTCGTTCTTCTGGGGCGAGGTCGACAGCCCGTTCAGCGATCCGGGGCGCTGGCAGGAGCTGCGCGCGATCATCGATGCGCTCCCGGTCGAGCAGATCGACCTCCCGGGATGGTTGCAGGCCAACGGGCTGGATGGGCCGGAGTTCCGGCCCGACGGCGTGCACTTCACCCCCGAGGTGGACCGACGCATCGTCGAGGAGCTCATCGTGCCGCAGCTGCTCGCGCTCACGAGCCGCTGAGGACGCCGATGTGCGGGCCGAGCACGGCCGCGGTCCTCCACCACGACCCGACGAGCAATCGGCGCAACTCCTCGCCGGTAGTCGGCGCGTCGAGCTCGTGGAGCACCGAGCGGATCACCCAGCCGGCGCGCCGATCGACCCAGGTGGGCAGGATCTGGGGGGTGTCGATCGTGAGACGGCCGTCCGGCCACTCGAGCACCGTGGCCACAGCGATGGCGCCGTCCTGCGACTGCGGCATCCGGAAGTTGCCGGTCGGCATGTTCGACAGGAAGTTGCCGAGGCCGTAGACGACCCAGCGACCGTTGACCATCTCGATCGGCTGCACCACATGGGCATGGTGCCCCACGATCAGATCGACCGCGCCGGAGGCAGTCACGACGTCGGCCACACTGCGCTGCTGCGTCGAGAGCCTCGAGGTCCCCTCGACTCCCCAGTGCATGCTCACGATCACGAGTCGAGCGCCTCGGGCGCGAGCGTCCATCGCATCGGCCACGATCCGCACCGGATCGATGAGCTTCGTCCTCCAGCCCTGGTCGCGAGGCAGCCGGAGCCCGTTCAGGCCGAAGGTGTAGGAGAGGTGGGCGATCCGGACGCCGTTGACCTCGAACACCTCCTCGATCGCCTCCTCGGGCGACCGGGCCATCCCGGACTGGGCCACGCCGGCCGCCTCGAGCGCGTTGACGGTCGCGTCGACACCGCGCACCCCACGGTCGATCGTGTGGTTGCTCGCCGTGCTGCAGCGGTCGTAGCCCGCGCCGGCGATGGCTGTGGCGATCGAAGCGGGCACGCCGTAGAGCGGGTACACGCTGAGTGGCTCACCGGGCGGGGCGACCGGGGTCTCGAGATGGCAGATCGCCAGGTCGAACGCCGAGAGCACGGGTGCGACCGCGGCGAACATCGGCGAGAAGTCGTGGAACTGCCCACCGCCGTTCGCGAAGGCGCGTCGGACGATCGGGCTGTGCGGGAGGATGTCGCCCGAGAACGCCATCGTGAGCCGACGTTGCGGCAAGCTCGTGCGAACTGCCGACGCCTCGGCCGTGGCGTGGCCGCTCAGGTCCGCGACGTCGTCGGCACGACCGACCTGCGGCGCAGCAGCCACCGAGGCGGCGCAGAGCGCGACGGCCATCCCGAGAGCAGCACGAGCGATGCGGAGGCGCTGGGCCACACCCGTTCAGCCCCCGAGATCGCCGCTCGCATAGTGCCGCCGACAGAGCAGCTCGTAGCGCACGACGTCACCGAACAACGGCTGCTCGGCATCGGCCCCACCGGTGTCGCCGACGACGATCGTCTCACCCGTGTAGGTGATGACGCCGTTGACCACACGGGCGTTGTGCGTGGCGCGCATGCCGCACCAGCAGCGGGCCTCGACCTGCATCGGCACGCGCTCGTCGGCAACCTCGAGCAGGCGGCGGGTCCCCTCGAACAGCAGGCCGCGGAAGTCCGTGATCAGCCCGAAGGCGAACACGTCCACACCGAGATCGTCGACCACCCGGGCGAGCTGGTCACACTGCTCCGACGTGTAGAACTGGGCCTCGTCGCAGACCAGGTAGTGGAGCGGCCAGTTGCGCAGGGCGAGCTGGTAGATGTCGAGGTCCGCATCGACCTCCACCGCTTCGGCAGCAACGCCGAGTCGGCTCGTGACCTGGGCGCCCTCGCGATCGAGCTTGGTGAGCAGCAGGCCGTACAGCTGCCGGCTGGCGAGGTTGTGATGGATCTGCAGAGCCATGGTGCTCTTGCCCGAGCCCATCGTCCCGAAGCTGAACCGCAGCGTCGCCATGCGACCGCGACCCTACCGGCTCACACCGATATCTTCGAACAGGTGAGGCACTGGCGCTGGGTGGTCGTGGTCGGTGGCGCCGCAGCCCTCACCACCGTGCCGATCGCAGCCGCCAGTTGGCCCGTGCCGGCACCTGCTGCGGCCGTCGACGAGCTGACGGCCGCCGTGCTCGCATCGGCTCCGGAGCCCTTCGTCGGCCTCGTCGAGTCGCGCGGCGGGCTGCGACTCCCCGACCTCGGGCGATACGACGACGAGGTGGCACCGTTCGCGACGCGGCCCCGCAGCCGGATCTGGTACGCCGGCCCGACGCTGTGGCGGGCCTCGGAGCTGCTCGTCGGCGGAGAGCGGGGCACCTACCGGGAGCCCGAGCTGCTGTGGACCTGGGATTCAGGTGACCGCGACATCGAGCAGAGCCCTCGGCAGGGCGATGAGCCTCTCCGTCTGCCGAGGGTGATGGACCTCTCGCCGCCCGAGCTCGCCCGACGCCTCCTGACCGAGGCGGTCACGACCGGGCTCACCATCGATCCGCTCCCCAGCAGGCGCATCGCCGGCCGCGTCGGCGCCGGGCTGCGCGTCGTGCCCGCAGCGGGCACACCGACCACGGGCTCCGCGGTCGAGCTGTGGGCCGATGCGGGCACCGGCCTGGCGCTGCGCGTCGACATCTACACCTCGGCGGGACCACCGATCTTCGAGACCGCCTTCGTCGAGCTCGATCTCGTCAGGCCGGACGACGACGCAGTGCGGTTCCCCATCGACGACATCGACCCGGACAGGGTCGACCTCACGCCCTCCGATCCGATCGAGATGCTCACGGGCGTCTCGTTCGCCCGGCTCCCCGACCAGCTCGGTGGTCTGCGCCGGCGCAACCCGCCCGACCAGGGGGTGGCCACCTACGGCGATGGCCTGGTCCAGGTCACCGTCGTCGCAGCACCGACGGGCAGCCTGGGCCGCAGGATCGCCAGGCTGCCCCGCTCCACGCGCCCGTGGGGCGGCGAGGCGGTGCTCGTGAGCACATCTCTCGTCAACGCCCAGCTGGTGACCGCCGGAGGGCTCGACCTCGTCGTCGCCGGGACCGTCACCGTCGACGAGCTCGACCGCCTCGTCGGGGAGCTGCGCCGCGAGCTCGGCGTCGACACCGGACCCGGTGGCGGAGGTGGCGGATGAGCACCTCGGTCGTTCGGACCGAACGCCTGGTCAAGGAGTTCCCCGGTGGCCTGCGCGCCGTCGACGGGATCGACCTCGACGTGCGCGAGGGCGACCTGTTCGGGTTCCTCGGCCCGAACGGCGCCGGCAAGACGACCACGATCCGGATGCTGCTGTCGCTCATCCACCCCACATCGGGCACGATCGAGGTCCTCGGCCACGACGTCCCCCGGCACGCCGGCCTCGCCCTGCGCGGCGTGGGTGCCCTCGTGGAGGGGCCTGCCTTCTACCCCTACCTGTCCGGCACCAGGAACCTGGCGATCTTCGACGGAGCGGGTGTCGACGGTGACCGCCCGAGCCGCCGGGCGCGCATCGCAGCTTCGATCGAACGGGTCGGTCTGCACGACGTCGGCGACCGCCCGGTCAAGGCGTACTCGCTCGGCATGCGTCAACGGCTCGGTCTCGCAGCGGCGTTGCTGCGCGCCCCCCGACTGCTCATCCTCGACGAGCCGACCAACGGCCTCGACGCCCAAGGCATCCACGAGCTGCGCACGATCTTCGTCGAGCTCGTGCGCGAAGGGACGACCATCCTGCTGTCGTCGCACCTCCTGGCCGAGGTCGAGCTGATCTGCACCAGGGCAGCGATGATGTCGGGCGGGCACATCGTGGCCCAGGACGACGTGGCCGCGCTGCTCGCTCCCACCGGGTGGATCCGGGTGGCCACCCCGGACCGCGACGCTGCCGAGCGCCTCCTCGTCGACAGCCCGTTCGCGTTCGAGGTGATCGACGCGCGCACGGTGCGCGTGCAGCTCGGCCCACGACCGACCGAACTGCTCAACCAGGCGCTCGTCGAGGCCGGTGTGCGCGTGAGCGAGTTGGTGATCGAGCGCTCGACGCTCGAGGACGTGTTCCTCCGCCGCACCGGGGACGGAGCGATCCGGTGATCCGCGTCGAGTTGGCCAAGCTCCTGCGCCGGCCGCGCACCTGGGTGACGATCGCCCTGCTGTCGGGCCTTCCCGTCGTGGTCGGCATCTTCCTGAGCGCCAGCGGCATCGCTCCGCGACCTGGAGAAGGCCCGGCCCTGCTCAGCGAGGTCCTCGACAACGGGCTGCTGTTCCCGGCGGCCGCGTTGGCCGTGATCCTCCCGCTCTTCCTGCCCATCGCCGTGTCGGTGATCGGCGGAGACACGATCGCCGGGGAAGCCGCCAACGGGACCTTGCGCTACCTGCTCGTCCGCCCGGTCGGGCGCACCCGTCTGATCGTCGCCAAGTTGGTGGCCGTCATCACCTTCATCTTCCTCGCGGTGATCATCGTGGCCCTCGTCGCGCTCGCCGCCGGCGTGGTGCTGTTCGGCATCCGCCCCCTGTCGTCGGTGTCGGCCACCGAGCTCAGCCCGCTCGAGACGTTCGTGCGCACGGTGCTGGCGATCCTGTACATCGGTTGGTCGATGCTCGGCCTCGGCTCCATCGCCCTGTTCGCGTCGACGCGCACCGACTCTCCCCTGGCCGCGTCGCTCGCCACGCTGGCCGCATTCGTGTCGTCACAGGTGCTCGACCTCATCGAGGCGACGCGCTCCATCCAGCCCTACCTGCCGACGCACCGCTGGCTCGCCTTCGTCGACTTCTACCGCGACCCGATCCTGTGGCGCGACATCAACGAGGGCATCGTGCTGCAGGCGGCCTACGTGGTGGTCTTCCTCGGCGCGGCATGGGCCACCTTCAGCACCAAGGACGTCATGTCGTGACGAGCTCGACCACCACGGCAGCATGGTCGCTCGGCACCACGTGCTCCCCTCCGGCGACCTCGACCGGGCTCACACCCGCCAGCCAGGCACGGACCGGGTTGCCGACGGGCTTGGGCCGCGGCCAGCTGACGAAGACGTAGTCGAGGCGCCGATCCGGCCACGCCGTCGCCGACTGGTAGGGGTTGTCGCGTCGCCAGGTCGCCCCGTCGGACGCGCCGACGTGCTCCCAGCAGTCCGACAGCACCAGGCCAGGCACCGGTGCGGCGCGCCGACCGGTGAGCATCCGGACCTCGTCGCTGTCGGGAACGGCGTTGAAGTCGCCGGCGACGACCATCGGCGGGTCGCGCTCGGGGTCGCCGCGACGCGCAGCGACGAGCTCGAGCACCGCGCGGCACTGGGCCTCGCGCAGCGCCGACTCGTCGAAGCGATGGTCGAGATGGGTGCACAGCACCGGCCACCTCCCGTGCGGCGCGTCGACCACAGCGGTCAACGCCCGTCGGTGGCCCGGCGCGCCGTCGACGCCCGGCATTGCATGGCTCTCCACGTCGAGCAGCGGCCCCCGGCGGACGATGGCGTCGTGGAACCCGGCGGCCGCGCCGCGCCGACCCTCGAACGGGTCGGCACTGAGCGCGCAGTGGTGGCCGAGCGCTGCGGCGATGTGACCGGCCGATGATCCGTCAGCGTCGGCCCACACCTCCTGGAGCAGCAGCAGGTCGGGCTGCTCCTCGGCGACCACGGCGACGATCGCCTCGAGCCGCTGCTGCCAGGGCCCGAACCGCCACCACAGGTTCCATGTCATCACGCGCACACCCGCATGCTCGCGCATCGCGCACCGCGCACGAGTTGGATCGACAGGTGGAGATGTTGTTTGCTCGTGGGATGAGCGCACTCCTGGACGAACTCGACGCCTGGCTCGATGCCAACTGGGACCCCGACCTCACCGTCGGCGAGTGGTGGGAACGGCTCGGCCTGGCCGGATGGGCGTCGCCGTCACTGCCCACGCACGCCTATGGCAAGGGGGTCTCGCGCGCCGACGCGATCGCGGTGTCGCAGCGCCTCGTCGCCCGCGGAGCGCTGGCGGCACCGGGTGGCCTCGGCATGTTGCTTGCCGCGCCGACCATCGCGACCCACGGCACCCCCGAGCAGATCGAGCGTTTCGTCCGGCCCATCGTGACCGGCGCCCAGGCGTGGTGCCAGCTCTTCAGCGAGCCGGGCGCCGGCAGCGACCTCGCCAGCCTCGGCTCCCGAGCCGTGCGCGACGGTGAGGAGTGGGTCGTCAACGGCCAGAAGGTGTGGACCTCGGGCGGTCACGTCGCCGACATGGGCATGCTCATTGCCCGCACCGACCCGGACCAGCCCAAGCACCAGGGCATCTCCTGGTTCGCCTTCGACATGCACCAGCCCGGTGTCGAGATCCGACCGCTGCGCGAGATGACCGGCCGCGCGCTGTTCAACGAGGTCTTCATGACCGATGCCCGCGTCGGCAACGACGCCCTCATCGGCGGCCTGCACAACGGATGGGCGGTGGCCAACACCACCTTGGCCTTCGAACGGGCCGGGCTGGGCGCCGGAGGGTCGCGCCACGCGGCGGCGGCCGGTGCGGGGACCATCGTCGGGGACCTCGCGAAGCGGGCCGGCGACTTCGTGCGCGGCGGGCGTCCCGCAGCAGGCGGCGGGTCCGCAGCAGCGGCAGGAGCCCATCGTCTCTACCTCGAGCTCGCCCGGAGCAGAGGCCTCACCTCCGACCCCATCGTCCGCCAGGACCTGGCGCGCATGCACACCATGGCCGAGATCGGCCGCTACACCGCGCTGCGCCTCAAGGCGGAGAAGGCAGCAGGCCGGGACATCCCCGGCGCAGGGAACCTGGCGAAGCTGTCGATGAGCGACATCGTGCGCAGCTCACGTGACGTCGGCCTGCGCGTGCTCGGGGCCCAGGGCATGCTCCACGCCTACGACCAGCCCAGCCGAGCCGTGCTCGACGAGGCGACCGGCAACCCGATGCTCACCTTCGTCACCGAGATGGCGTTGTTCGCCCAGGCCCCGCCCATCTACGGCGGCACCGATCAGGTCCAGCGCAACATCGTCGGCGAGCGCGTGCTCGGCCTGCCGAAAGAGCCGAGCAACGAGCGCACCACGCCGTGGCGCGACCTGCCGCGCAACGGCTGAGCCGCCTCGTCAGATCAGGCCGTCGACGCGGGTGAAGTACTTCCGGGCGTAGGCCAGCAGCTCGCCGTCGGAGGGGTGGTCGAGCGACTCGACGCCGACCACGCGTTGGGCCACCTGACGGTGGCGAGAGTCGAGGTCCTTGCGGAAGGAGGTCTTCGTCCCTGCGGGCCCGACGATGAGGATCTCACGGGCGTCGCCGAGGGCGGACACGATCTGGTCGAAGTAGTGGTGGTCGTCCTTCGCATGCCCGGAACCGACCGACCCTGCCCGGTGGTGCACCTGGCGCGATGCGCCCTCGTGACGGACACGGGCCTGGTGCACGTCATCGAGCGAATAGTCGATGATCCGCGCCTCGCGGTGGTCGAGCCAGACGACTGCATGGGGGTAGGTCATGATCGCTCCTCGTGGTCCGCCGACGCCGGACAGCCGGCGCCTGACGAGGCCCACGGTCCGCACGGCCCCGAGGCGCAGACCATGGTCCTTGGTACCGTTCCCCGTTC
>DAINND010000123.1:0-8724 GCA_036736065.1 Ilumatobacteraceae bacterium | reverse complement strand
GCCGGCTTCACCGGCACCGACGTGTCGGCCGTGCAGCGGGCGCTGCGCTCGGCGCTGCAGGCCGTGGCCGACGCCCTCACCGCGCACGGCTTCTCCGCCCACGCCGACCAGCGCAACAACCAGCTGCGGATCATCAACAACCACTGCCCCTTCGGCGACGTGGCGATGGAGCACCCGGTCATCTGCGCCGTCGACCGCGGCATGGTCAAGGGCATGCTCGGCGTGCTCACCGGCGGCGACACCGAGCCGGCCCTCCTGCAGTCGCTCCCGCAGGGCGACACCTTCTGCGCGACCGCCGTCTGACCCGGCTACGGTGACCCTGTCGCGTGCGGGGGCACGCGGGGAAGGGGCGCAGTCGTGGCGCAACAGGTTCGTGGGGTCGTGGCTCTCGGCAAGGGCAAGCCGGTCTCGATCGAGACCATCGTGGTGCCCGACCCGGGCCCGGGTGAGGCCGTCGTCGCCGTGCAGGCGTGCGGTGTGTGCCACACGGATCTGCACTACCGCGAGGGTGGGATCAACGACGACTTCCCCTTCCTGCTCGGCCACGAGGCCGCCGGTGTGGTGGAGGCCGTCGGTCCCGGCGTCACGGGGGTCGCTCCCGGCGACTACGTCATCCTCAACTGGCGCGCGGTGTGCGGCACCTGACGCTCGTGCCTGCGCGGCCGGCCGCAGTACTGCTTCAGCACCTTCAACGCCACCCAGAAGATGACCCTGCTCGACGGCACCGTGTTGTCGCCGGCGCTCGGCATCGGTGCCTTCGTCGAGAAGACCCTGGTCGCTGCGGGCCAGTGCACCAAGGTGAGCCCCGCCGCTCCGGCCGCTGCAGCGGGCCTGCTCGGCTGCGGGGTGATGGCCGGCATCGGCGCAGCGATCAACACCGGCGGCGTGACGCGGGGCGACTCGGTGGCGGTCTTCGGGTGCGGCGGCGTGGGCGACGCCGCCATCGCCGGAGCCCGTCTGGCCGGGGCGCACACGATCGTGGCGATCGACGTCGACGACCGCAAGCTCGAGTGGGCCAGCCAGTTCGGCGCGACGCACACGGTGAACGCGCGCACGACCGACCCCGTCGAGTTCGTGAAGAGCGTCACCGGCGGCAACGGCGCCGACGTGTGCATCGAGGCGGTCGGCAACCCCGCTGTCTACCGGCAGGCGTTCGACGCCCGCGACCTCGCCGGCACGGTCGTGCTCGTCGGCGTGCCCCGGCCGGACATGACCATCGAGCTGCCCTTCCTCGAGGTGTTCGGCCGTGGTGGTTCGCTGAAGAGCAGCTGGTACGGCGACTGCCTGCCCACCCGCGACTTCCCGATGCTGATCGAGCTGTACCTGCAGGGTCGGCTCGACCTCGACCGGTTCGTGTCGGAGACGATCACCCTCGACGGCGTCGAGGAGGCGTTCCACAAGATGGAGCGCGGTGAGGTGCTGCGCAGCGTCGTCGTCCTCTGACCCGACCCGTGCGGTGAGACATGAGGCTCCCGGGCAGCCCCACCTCTCACCGGGTCCGTAGACTGAGCGCATGGATCTCCGCATCGGTGTCACCCACTCGCCCCGTGAGCTGTCGCTCGAGTTGTCCGACGACACCGACCGGGACGCCTTGCAGCAGCAGGTCGAAGCCGCCCTCGCAGGCGCTGTCGACGTGCTGTGGGTGACCGACAAGAAGGGTCGCCGCATCGCCGTGTCGGCCGGCAAGATCGCCTTCGTCGAGATCGGCTCGGCGGCCGCCGAGCGCAAGATCGGATTCGGCGCCTGACACTGCTCGACCGTCGCCTGCTGTTCGTCACCGGCAAAGGTGGCGTCGGCAAGACGACCGCGGCGGCGGCCCTCGCCGAGCTCGGGGCCAGCCTCGGCCGGCGCACCCTCGTGTGCGAGATGGACGCGAAGGGCTCGCTCTCGTCGGCGTTCGAGGTGGGATCGCTCGCCTATGCGCCCACCGAGGTCTCCGAAGGCCTGTACGCGATGCAGATGAACACCGAGGACTCGCTGCGCGAGTACCTGCGGTTGTTCGTGCGGATCCCGCTCCTCGGTCGCCTCGGGCCGCTGGCGCGCACGTTCGACTTCGTCGCCGACGCCGCTCCCGGTGTGAAGGAGATCCTGGCCGTCGGCAAGCTCTGCTACGAGGTCCGCGAGCGGAACTACGACCTCGTGGTGGTCGACGCCGAGGCGAGCGGGCACATCGTCGCCCAGATCGCAGCGCCGAAGGTGATCCGCGAGCTCGTCCAGGTCGGCCTCGTCCACGACCAGACCGACTGGATGCTCGACATCCTGGGCGACCATGCCTGCACGGGCCTGGTGGTGGTCACCACACCGGAGGAGATGCCGGTCGTCGAGACCCTCGAGCTCGTCGACCGGGTCCGCGCCGAGACCGAGGTCGACGTCGCCGGCGTGCTCGCCAACCGGGTGCTCCCGGCGATGTTCGCCGACCGCGAGCACGAGGTGTTCGGCCGCCTCACCGCACCGGCGGTGCGCGCCGAGCTGCGCGCCGCGGTGGGCAACGGCGTCGACACCGTGCTCGACGCAGCCCGGCTCACCGAAGCTCGCCGCCAGATCGGCGCGGCCCACCTCGACCGGCTGCGCGGTGCGCTCCCGGCCGGCGTGCCACTGCTCGTCGTGCCCGAGCTGTTCACCCGGGCCACCGGTCGGCGGGTCGTCACGCTGATGGCCCAGGCGATCCACGACGAGGTCGCCTGATGCCGCGTCGAGCCGGACGACCGGCCGATCCCGCCGGCCTCGACGCGCTCCTCGCCGCGAAGGAGATGGTCGTCGTCTGCGGCAGCGGTGGCACCGGCAAGCCGACGGTGTCGGCCGCCCTCGGGGCCGTCGCGGCGGTGCGCCTCGGCGCGCGCGTGCTGGTGCTGACCGTCGATCCCGCCCGGCGCCTGGCCACCTCCCTCGGCATCGAGCCCGGCCGACTGGGCACCGGCGCCGGGTCGGCGACCCGCGTCGACCCTGCCCTCGTCGCCGCCGCCGCCGGCGCGGCGGGCGTGGACGCCGTGGGGACCGGTGAGCTGTGGGTCGCGATGCTCGACACCAAGGCGGGGTGGGACGAGCTGATCCGTCGGCACGCCCCCGACGCCGAGCTGCGCGACCGGGTGCTGGCCAACCCGCTCTACCAGAACATCACCGGCCGCTTCGTGCACAGCCACGACTACCTGGCGATGGAGCAGCTCCACGAGCTGCACGCCACGGGCAGCTACGACCTCGTGGTGATCGACACGCCACCGAGCCGCAACGCCCTCGACCTGCTCGACGCGCCCGGGCGGATGAAGGACTTCTTCGGCAGCCGGCTGCTGCGCTGGCTCACCGTGCCCTACCGGTCGCGGCTGTTCACGGCGGCCTCCAAACCGTTCTACCAGGTGGCCGACCGCGTGCTCGGCTCACGGTTCCTGCAGGACATCGCCGAGTTCTTCGTGCTGTTCCAGACGATGGAGCCGGGCTTCGTCAGCCGCGCGGACGAGGTCGAACGGCTCCTCGTCGACCCGCGCACGGCCTTCGTCGTGGTGTCGACCCTCGAGGCCGCTCCCGCCTACGAGGCCCGCTACCTGGTGGCCGAGCTCGAGCGACGGTCGATGCAGGTCGGCGCCGTCGTGCTCAACCGCACGCTGCCGGACCGCATCCGCCGCCCGGCAGCGGCCACCTCGGCCCGTGCGCTGCGTCGCCTGGCCGACGACCCTGTGGCCGTCGAACGCCTGGCAGCATCCAGCGCGAGCGCGCCCGACGAGGTGCGCGCCGTGCTGGCCGAGGTGGGTGAGCGTTTCGGCGACCTCGCCGTGGTGGCCAGCCGCGAGGCCGCACGGCGCAGCGAGCTCGATCGTCTCGGCGCGCCGACCGGCGCCGTCCCGGCGCTCGAGCACGACGTCGCCGACCTCGACGGGGTGCTCGAGCTCGGCGCCTACATCGTCGCCGGCAGCTGACCGCGCCGGCCGGCGGACCGTCGCCGGGGGGTGGCGCGGGTCACGCGCGCCGGTCTGGCACACTCGGCGCATGGCAACCCTGGCCGAGATCGCTCGGCAGCACAGTGCGCTCACCCAGCCCCAGATCGAGCATCTGCAGCGGCTCGTCGGCGAGTGGGGGGTGCTGGCCGACCTGTCGTTCGCCGACCTCCTGCTCTACCTGCCCGCGCGCGCCCGACACGGATCGTGGATGGTGCTCGCCCAGGTCCGGCCGGCCACGGCGCGCACGATCTACGTCGCCGACTACGTCGGCCTGCACGCCACCTCCTCGAACGAGCTGCTCGACTCGGTGCTCGCCTCGGGCACGATCGAGACCCGCGACCTGTCCATGCAGGGCATCCCCGGCACGGTGCGCTCGACGGCGATCCCGGTGCGCTTCCACGGCGACGTGCTGGCCGTGCTCGCACGTGAGGCCCGCGCCGACGACCGCGAGGCGGGTCAGCTCGAGCGCACCTACCTGGCCGTGTTCGAACGCTTCGCCGTGATGGTGGCCGACGGGACCTTCCCCGCCGAAGGGCCGCTCGAGGACTCGAGCGCGGCGCCGCGCATCGGTGACGGCACGATCCTGCTCGACGGCGAGGCCCGGGTGCAGTACGCCTCGCCCAACGCGATGAGCGTGTTCCACCGGGTCGGCATCACCGCCAACGCGATCGGGATGCGCCTCGCCGAGCTCGGCTTCGACGACAGTTCGGCTCGCCGGGCGCTCGACAGCGGTCGGCCGGTCATCGAGGAGTTCGACCAGACCACCGAGGTCACCCTGCTCAGCCGCTGCCTGCCGATCGTCGAGCAGGGTGTGGTGACCGGCGGGTTGTTGCTGCTGCGCGACGTGTCCGAGGTGCGCAAGCGCGACAAGCTCCTGCTCTCGAAGGACGCCACGATCCGCGAGGTCCACCACCGCGTCAAGAACAACCTGCAGACCATCTCGTCGCTGCTGCGACTGCAGGCCCGCCGGCTGCAGTCGGCCGAGGCCAAGGCGGCCGTCAACGAGTCGGTCCGCCGCATCCGCACCATCGCCGTCGTCCACGAAACCTTGTCGCGTGAGGCGGGCGACGACGTCGCCTTCATCGACATCGTGCGGCCGCTCCTGCGGTTGTCGGAGGAGGGGCTGCAGTCGCAGGACCGGCCCGTGCGCTTCACCGTCCACGGCGACGGGGGCCGGCTTCCGACCCATGTCGCCACGCCGCTGTCGGTCGTGCTGATCGAGCTGCTCCAGAACGCGATCGACCACGGGTTCCCCGAAGGCAGCCAGGGTGGCGACGTCGTGGTGCTCCTGGCGAGGTCGCCCGGCATGCTGTCGATCACCGTCGTCAACGACGGTGTCGGCCTCGAGCCGGGCTTCGAGCTGAACGCCGCCACCGGGCGCGGCCTGTCGATCGTGCGCACCCTGGTGACCACGGAGCTGGGCGGCACCATCACGATGCGCGCCGGGGCGCGTGCGGACTTCGACGCCGTGGGGATCAGCGGCGTGCGCGACGGGACGGGCACCGTCGTGGAGCTGCAGGTGCCGATCAGCTGACCGGCCGGTCTGGCCCGCGCAGGCGAAGGCGCGGCGTGCTGCGGCGTTGCGGCTGCGTATCGCCCGCCGCTGCTCTTCGTCGAGGCCTCCCCAGATGCCCGAGTCCTGGTTGGTCTCGAGGGCGTAGTCGAGGCAGTCGACCTGCACGGGGCACTCGTTGCACACTTCCTTGGCGCGAGCGATCTGCAGCAGCGCCTGGCCCGTGGTGCCGACCGGGAAGAACAGGTCCGGATCGGTGCCCTTGCAGACCGCCATCGACCTCCACGAGAAATCGGCGCTGGACAGGGCGAGGCTCGACGCAAGGATGGTCACGATGAGGTCTCCTGTGGAGGGGGGAAGGACCGACGGGGGGTCGTCCCGGGACATCCGGCACTGGTGCCTGGAACGGTCGGTGGGATGAGCCGCCTCGCAACCGTAGGGACTCGCGGCGCGTCTCGCAAGGGTTGGCCCCCGTTTACCTGTCGGTAAGGTTGGGACGGGCCATAGTTCCTAGCGATAGGGGTATCTTCCGATGGGAGAGCAGGTGACCTTCGGGGAGATCCAGGTGATCGCGCACCGCGGTGCGTCGCGCGCCGAACGCGAGAACACCCTGGAAGCCTTCGCCGCAGCAGGCCGGCTGGGTGCCGATGCGGTCGAGCTCGACGTGCGCCGCACGGCAGCCGGGGTGCTCGTGGTCCACCACGACCCCCGCCTGGACGACGGCCGGGTGATCGCCGAGCTCCCTGCCGGCGACCTCCCTGCGCATCTGCCTGCGTTGGGCGATGCGCTCGACGCCTGCCGTGGCATGTGGGTGAACGTCGAGATCAAGAACGACCCGAGCGAGCCGGACTTCGACCCGACCGACTCCATCGCCGACGCCACGATGGAGCTGCTCGTCGCCCGGGGAGAGCACGATCGCTGGCTCATCTCGTCGTTCCGCATCGAGACCGTCGACCGCTGCCGTGAGATCGCCGAGCGGCTCGGCGTGCCGATCCGCACCGCCTGGCTGACCGTGGCGGTGCCCGACGACGTCGTCGAGCTGCTCGCCGCGCGTGGGCACGTGGCCCTGCACCCCTGGGTGCAGCTGCTCGGTCGTCACGTGCTCGAGCAGTGCCGCGCCGCGGGCATCGCCGTGATCTCGTGGACCTGCGACGACCCGGTGCGCATGGCCGAGCTGATCGAATGGGGCATCGACGGCATCTGCACCAACGTGCCTGACGTCGCCCTCAGCGTGCTGGGACGTTCCCCGGCCTGACCAGGCGAACCGCGTCGGGCACGTGCTCGACGTGGAGAGACTGGGTCTCGCCCAGGTAGTCGCCGTCGAGCTGGTAGGGGAACGGCGTGTCGTGCTCGATGTGCAGCTCGGTCAGGTCCGTCTGCAGCGCCAGGTGCGCCGAGGGCTGCACCCCGCCCCCGCGCAGCGCCCCGGCGAGTGAGCCGAGGATGGCGCCGGCGCGCATCGTGCGGAAGGTGACCGCCACCAACCCCCGGTCGAACGTGGCCGCCGGGGACAGGTCGAGCGGACGGTTGCCGAGGTAGGTGTAGGGGTTGGTGTTGAGCACCACGGTGAAGTAGCCGTCGGCCACGTCCACCCCCGGTCCGTGGAGGGCGAAGTGCGGGGCGCTGCGCTCGTAGCCGACGAGCCATGTGCGCAGTGCGGCATAGATGAACAGCGGATGCCCGAGCCAGCGCTTCAGCGACGCCCGCCGCTCCACCTCGCGCACCACGGCGGCGGCGTACCCGACCCCGGCGTGGAAGCAGAAGTAGCGCCCGTTCACCCTGCCCAGGCCGATCGGAGCGATGTCGGCTGCCGCGAGGCCCGCGGCGAGCTGTCGGGCGGCGTGCACCGGGTCGTTGCGCATGCCGAGCGTGCGCGCGAACACGTTGGTCGATCCGCCGGGGAGCACGCCGAGGGCCGTGGCCGAGCCGGCGACGCCGGTTGCGACCTCGTTCAGCGTTCCGTCGCCTCCGAAGCCGATCACGACGTCGAGGCCGCGCCGGGCGGCGTCCTGGGCGAAGCGGGTGGCGTGCCCGCGGCGGTTCGTCTCGACCACGTCGACCTGGTGGTGACGGCTCAGCTCGCGGTGCACCACCACGGTGTTGCGGGCCGTCACCGAGCTGGCGAAGGCGTTGACGACGAGCAGGATGCGCAAGGCGAGCCACGATAGTGCGGAGCGGGGATGTGTCGTCTGCCGCTCCCAATGGGCCTGGTCGGGTTGGGTCTGCGGCGAACCGGTCGGTAACAATGTCGTCCATGAACGTGATCGTGTGTGTGAAGCAGATCCCCGATCCGGCCACCCCTGGTGCGCTCGATCCCGGCTCGCAGACGCTTCGTCGGGACGGCAAGCTGATCCTCGACGAGTCCGACAGCTACGGCGTCGAGATGGCGCTGCAACTCGTCGATGCAGCCGGTGGCGGCGAGGTGAGCCTGGTCTCGATGGCCCCGAACGGCGAGGTCAGCGGCATGCGCACGGCGCTGGCGATGGGCGCCGCCAAGGGTGTGCTCGTGAGCGACCCGGCTCTGCAGGGCAGCGATGCGCTCACCACGGCCAAGGTGCTGGCTGCGGCGGTCAACCGTCTCGGCGGCGCCGACCTGGTGATCGCGGCCACCGAGTCGAGCGACGGCTACACGGGAACCGTGCCCGAGCAGCTGGCCGAGGTGCTCGGCCTGCCGTCGGTCACCTTCGCGAAGAAGGTCGTCGTCGACGGTGGCGCCCTGCGGGTCGACCGTCAGACCGAGGCCGGCTACGACGAGGTCACCTGCCCGCTGCCGGCGCTCATCAGCGTCACGGCCGGCGTGGTCGAGCCCCGCTACCCGAGCTTCAAGGGCATCATGGCCGCCAAGTCGAAGCCGATCGACACCGTCACGGCGGGCGACCTCGGCGTCACCGCGACCGGTTGGGCCGGCGCCGGTCAGACGATCGTCAATGTCGCCCAGGCCGAGGCCCGCGCTGCGGGTGAGGTCGTCGAGGACGACGGCGAGGCCTACGCCAAGATCGTGGCGTTCCTCGAGAACCTGAAGGTCATCTGAGTCGGAGCCACGGAGAGGAACGGAACCACCATGAACATCTGGGTCTTCGCACAGGAAGCCAACGGCGAGCCGACCAGCGGCACGCTCGAACTGCTCACCAAGGCACGCTCGCTCGGCACCGTGTCGGCCTTCGTCGGCGGCGACGCCTCGGCGATCGCCGGTGCGCTCGGCGAGTACGGCGCCACCACCGTCTACGCCACGGGTGACCTCGGCGTGCTCCCCGGCGGATCGCCCAACGTGTTCGCGCGCCC
>DAINND010000122.1:0-8757 GCA_036736065.1 Ilumatobacteraceae bacterium | reverse complement strand
ACGAGAACGTGAAGAGCATCTTCATCAACATCTTCGGTGGCATCACCCGCGGCGAGGAAGTCGCCAAGGGCATCGTCGAGGCGCTCGGCCGTGTCGCCCTGCGCGCGCCGATCGTCATCCGTCTCGACGGCACCACCGCCGAGCAGGGGCGCGAGATCCTCGCCGCTGCCGGGATCCCGGAGAGCAAGCTGATCTCCAAGCCCACCATGCTGGAGGCCGCGCACGCGGCCGTCGCCATCGCAAAGGGAGCCTGAGCCATGGCCATCTTCGTCAACGAGCACACCAAGGTCATCGTCCAGGGCCTCACCGGCGGCCAGGGCAAGTACCACGGCCTGCGCAACCGCGCCTACGGCACCCAGGTCGTCGCCGGCGTCACCCCCGGCAAGGGCGGTTCCGACGTCGAGGGCATCCCGGTGTTCGACACCGTGGCCGAGGCCGTCGCCGCCACCGGCGCCAACGCGTCGTTCGTCGCCGTGCCGCCCAAGGCCGCACCGGCCGCGATCCTCGAAGCGGCTTCGGCGGGCATCGGCTTCGTCGTGTGCATCACCGAGGGGATCCCGGCCCAGGACGAGGCCAAGGTCTACAACACGCTGGTGCGCAACCACCCGGGCACCCGGCTGCTCGGCCCGAACTGCCCCGGCATCATCAGCCCCGGCAAGTGCAACATCGGCATCACCGCCGGTGAGATCGCCCAGCCGCCGACGGCGAGCGGGCCCAACGTCGGGATCGTCAGCCGCTCCGGCCCGCTCACCTACCAGGCGCTCTACGAGCTCAAGCAGCGCGGGATCGGCGTGAGCACCTGCGTCGGCATCGGCGGCGACCCCGTGCCGGGCACCAACTTCATCGACTGCCTGCGCGAGTTCCAGGCCGACCCCGAGACCCACGCGATCATCATGATCGGCGAGATCGGTGGCTCGGCCGAGGAGGAGGCCGCGGAGTTCATCAAGGCCAACGTCACCAAGCCGATGAGCGCCTACATCGCCGGTGTCACCGCCCCGGAGGGCAAGAAGATGGGCCACGCAGGCGCCATCACCTCCGGTGGCAAGGGCACCGCCAAGGGCAAGATGGAGGCTCTTGCGGCCGCCGGTGTGAAGGTGGGCCTCAACCCCACCGAGGCCGGCGAGCTGATGGCCGAGATCGTCGCCGGCCTGCGCGGCTGACCCTGCCGCTGCGGCGTCGTCGCCTCAACCTGCCGATGGCGGGGGCGGAGGCGGAGGCGGTGTGGCCCCACCGGTCGGCGGTGGTGGCGGTGGCGTCGATGCCGAGGGCGCCGAGGGTGTCTGGTTGGCGGCTCGCTGGGCGAGTTGTCCGAGGTCGACTTCGTCGGTGCCCTTGCCGAGCAGGTTGAGCACCGCCCCGACCGTCATCGCGATCGTGCCGAGCAGCATCATCCAGAAGCCGAACCGCTTCTCCAGGTCGGTCGTGAGGAAGCCGACCATCACCCCGAGCGAGCTGATCGCCCATGTCGCCTTCAGCTGTGTGCCGGTGAAGGTGAGCACCTGGGCCGGGAGCTTCATGCCGGTGTGCTCGAGCACCGTCCACACGATGGTGGCGATCGCCAGGATCGCCGGGATGGTGCTGAGGAACGCCAGCCCGTCGGTGCTCCACGCGGAGTACTTGAACTGTCCGGCGCCACCGAACCTGAACAGCGAGAACAGCAGCGTGATCACTGCGCCAACGACCATGATCAGGTTGGCGAGCGAGATCGTCTTCTTCATGGATCCTCCGCAGGCGGTCGCGGCGGGTCGGATGCCGCAGTCGCGAACCGTACACCTTGTCAAGGCGTGTGCCGGGCGGTGCCGGGTGTCGGTACGGTGGGAGGATGCCCACCGCGCTGCTCTCGGTGTACGACAAGACGGGGGTCGTCGAGCTCGCATCGGTCCTGCGCGATGCCGGATGGCGCCTGCTGAGCAGCGGCGGCACGGCGCGGGCGCTGTCGGCGGCGGGCCTCGAGGTGGTCGATGTCGCCGAGCTCACCGGGCTGCCCGCCATCTTGGACCACCGCGTCGTCACGCTCCACCCCAAGGTCCACGGCGGCCTGCTCGCCGACCCGACCGACCCCACGCACCGCGCCGACATGGCGGCGCACGGCATCGAACCGATCGAGTTGGTGGTGGTCAATCTCTACCCGTTCGCCTCGAGCCCGAGCATCGACCTGATCGACATCGGCGGCCCGGCGATGGTCCGCGCCGCCGCCAAGAACCACGCCCATGTGGCCGTGGTCGTCGATCCGGCCGACTATGCCGCCGTGGCCGAGGAGGTCCGGACGACGGCTGGCCTGGGTGCAGCCACCCGTCGTCGGCTGGCACGCCGGGCGTTCGCCACGATCGCTGCGTACGACGCCCAGATCGCCACCTGGTTCGAGGCCGAGGACACCGCGCCCGGCGCCCTGCCCGAGACCATGCACCTCTCGCTCGAGCGTGCCCAGCCACTGCGCTACGGCGAGAACCCCCACCAGGCCGGGGCGCGCTACCGCAACGTCGGTGAGCGCAGCTGGTGGGACGACGCCGTCCAGCACAACGGCAAGGACCTGAGCTACCTCAACCTCTACGACGCCGAGGCCGCGTGGCGTCTGGTGCATCGATTCGATCGTCCCGCGTGCGTGATCGTGAAGCACGCCAACCCGTGTGGTGTCGCGGTCGCCGACACCATCGCCGAGGCGTATGCGCGGGCCCACGACTGCGACCCGGTGAGCGCGTTCGGGGGCATCGTCGCACTCAACCGGACGGTTCCTGTCGCGGTCGCTGACGCGCTCGCCCCCGTCTTCACCGAGGTGGTTGTCGCGCCCGGCTTCGACGAGGCGGCGCTCGAGGTGTTCGCCGCGAAGCCGAACCTGCGAGTGCTGTCCGGATCGGCGCCGCTCGGTTCGCCCGTCGACGTCCGCAGCATCGACGGCGGGCTGTTGGTCCAGCACCGCGATGCGGTGGCGGGCGACCGCGCGGCCTGGCGCGTCGTCACCGCGGCCCAGCCGACGGAGCGCCAGTGGGACGACCTGCTGGTCGCCTGGCAGGTGTGCGCAGCGGTGAGCAGCAACGCCATCGTCTACGTGAACGAGGGTCGTGCCGTGGGCATCGGGGCCGGCCAGCAGAACCGTCTCGACAGTGCCCGGCTCGCTGCCGAGCGCGCCGGGCGCCGCGCCGCCGGAGGTGTGTGCGCGAGCGATGCGTTCTTCCCGTTCCGTGACGGTCTCGACGTCGCCGCGGCCGCCGGGGTGCGCGCCGTCGTCCAGCCCGGTGGCAGCGTGCGCGATGCCGAGGTCATCGAGGCGGCCGACGAGCACGGCATCGCCATGGTGTTCACGGGCACGCGTCACTTCCGTCACTGAGCTGTCACCCGCGCAGCGGGTGGGTGAGCCGTGCGCGGAGTGCCGTCGGCGACATGACACCCGGCTCGTGGGTGGTGGACACTGTGCCCATGGCCCGCATCGCCGACCTGCTCGCCGCAGGGGTCACCTACTCCTTCGAGTTCTTCCCGCCGAAGAACGAAGCGGGATGGCTCAGCCTCGGTCGCGCCATCGCCGAGCTCGAGCACCTGAGCCCGCACTACGTGAGCGTCACCTACGGTGCCGGGGGCAGCACACGGGCGCGCACCGCCGACCTGGTGTCATGGGTTCGGCGCCAGACGGAGATCACCCCGATGGCCCATCTCACCTGCCGGGGCCACACCAGGGCCGAGATCCGCGACATCTTGATCGACTACCGGGCCGAGGGCGTCGAGAACGTGCTCGCCCTCGGCGGTGACCCGCCGGCCGACGGGGCCGGCGCGGACACCGGTGACTACGAGTACTCCCTCGAGCTCGTCGAGGACGTGCGTGCCTTCGGGGGCTTCTCCGTCGGTGTGGCCGCGCATCCCGAGCTCCACCCGCGATCACCCGATCGGGCGAGCGATCGGGATCACCTGGCGCGCAAGCTCGCCGTCGCCGACTTCGCGATCACCCAGTTCTTCTTCGACATCGACCACTACGTGGCCCTCGTCGACGACCTGTCGAGCCGCGGGGTCGACAAGCCAGTCGTGCCGGGCATCATGCCGGTGACCAACCTCGCCCAGGTGACCCGCATGGCCCATCTGTCCGGGGCCGAGGTGCCGGCGTGGCTCGTCGAGCGCGTGGGCAAGGCGGGCGACGACGCGGACGAAGCGCTGCGCATCGGGGTCGAGATCGCCAGCGAGCTCTGCGCCGCGTTGCTCGACGCGGGTGCGCCGGGCCTGCACCTCTACACGCTCAACCGGAGCGGTCCGACCAAGGCGCTGCTCGCCAACCTCGGACTCGACCGCTTGGGAGGACCGTCCTGAGCCGTCGTAGGGTGCGGCCATGCGCAGCTTCGACTCGATCTACGTCAACGGCCAGTGGGTGCCCTCGTCCGGCTCGGGCACCCTCGAGGTCACCGACTCCGCCACCGAAGCGGTGATCGCGAGCATCCCCGACGGCAGCGCCGCCGACGTCGATGCGGCCGTCAAGGCCGCCAGGGCGGCCTTTCCGGCGTGGAGCGCACTGACCGGCGCCGAGCGCGCCGGGTACCTCATGAAGATCCACGCCGGCCTCGAGGCCCGCAGTGACGAGCTCGCCACCACCATCGCCCACGAGGTCGGCATGCCGGTGAAGCTGGCGGGGATCATCCAGGTCGGACTGCCGAAGGCCAACTTCCAGATCGCCGCCGGCCTGGCCACGGGCTACGAGTTCGAGCAGCAGGTGGGCAACTCGCTCGTCGTGCGCGAGGCGATCGGTGTGGTCGGATGCATCACGCCGTGGAACTACCCGCTGCACCAGATCGCCCTGAAGGTGGCCCCAGCGCTCGCCGCGGGCAACACCGTGGTGCTCAAGCCGAGCGAGGTGGCGCCGATCAATGCCTTCATCTTGGCCGAGGTGGTCCACGAGGCGGGGCTGCCTGCGGGCGTGTTCAACCTGGTGACCGGCGTGGGGCCCGTGGTCGGGGAGGCCATCGCTGCCCACCCGGACGTCGACATGGTGAGCTTCACCGGGTCCACACGAGCGGGCAAGCGTGTGGCCGAGGTGGCCGCCCAGACCGTGAAGAAGGTCGCGCTCGAGCTCGGCGGCAAGAGCCCGAACGTCATCCTCGACGACGCCGACTTCACCAAGGCCGTCGCCGACGGCGTGGGCAAGTGCTTCTTGAACTCCGGGCAGACCTGCACGGCGCTGACCCGCATGATCGTGCCGAGGGCCAAGCTGGAAGAGGTCGAGCAGATCGCCGCCGCCACAGCGGCTGCCTTCACGCCGGGCGATCCCTTCGCGCCCGGCACCCGGCTCGGTCCGCTCGTCTCGGCTGCGCAGCGCGAACGGGTGCGCGGCTTCATCCGCACCGGCATCGAGGAGGGGGCCACACTCGTCGCCGGCGGCCCGGATGCTCCGGAAGGTCTCGAGCAGGGGTACTTCGTGCAGCCGACGGTGTTCTCGAACGTCACGCCGGACATGACCATCGCTCGTGAGGAGATCTTCGGTCCCGTGCTGTCGATCATCCCCTACGACACCGAGGAGGAAGCCGTGGCCATCGCCAACGACACGATCTACGGCCTCGCCGGCGGCGTGTGGAGTGGCGACCCCGAGCGGGCGAAGCAGGTCGCCCGTCGGATCCGTGCCGGGCAGGTCGAGGTCAATGGCGGGGCGTTCAACGTGATGGCTCCCTTCGGTGGCTACAAGCAGAGCGGTCTCGGCCGTGAGGCGGGCACGTTCGGCCTCGAGGAGTTCCTCGAGGTGAAGGCGCTGCAGCTCTGAGCGATCGCCGGAGATCGCAGCTGCGCTGACGCCGCTGCTGCTGTCCGGCGCCGATTTGCTGGAATACTTTCCCTCCGATGTCGCTCCGAACGCCTTCTCGCGCGCCCAGTGGGCACATCAGCCGAGTGCCGCACATGCCGGGCCTCGACGGCATGCGGGCCATCGCCGTCATCGCGGTGATGCTCTACCACGCCAACAGCTCGTGGCTGCATGGCGGGTTCCTCGGCGTCGAGGTCTTCTTCGTCATCTCCGGCTACCTGATCACGCTGCTGCTCATCGCCGAGCACGAGCGCGACGAGCGCATCGACATGAAGGCCTTCTGGATCCGCCGCTTCCGGCGTCTGCTCCCCGGCCTCTACCTGATGCTCGCCCTGCTGATGGTCTACCTGGCGCTGTTCAACCGCAGCGCCCAGGGCCGCAACCGTGGCGACATCATCGCCGGCGTCACCTACGTCACCAACTGGTACCAGATCTGGGTCGGCGCCGGCTACACCGCCGCCGAAGCGTTCGCCCCGCTCAGGCACCTGTGGTCGCTCGCCGTCGAGGAGCAGTTCTACCTCGTGTGGCCGCTCGTGATGGTCCTGATCCTGCGCCGCGGCAGGGCCCACCTGCCCCGTGTGGCGCTCTGGCTCGCGGGCTTCTCGGTCGCCGTCACCGTGTTGATCGCCGTGCTCTTCGTGCCCGGCGACATCGACTCGACCTGCTCGCCGGACAGCGGCACACCCGGCTACTGGACCATCGCCGGACGCTGCATCAGCATCAACGACACGCTCTACCTGAGCACCATCACGAGGGCCGGAGGGCTGATGCTCGGCGCCGCGTTCGCCATGCTGTGGCGACCGATCGCGATCGCGCGTGGGCCGCTGCGCGACAAGGGTCGCCAGCTCGACGTCGTCGCACTGCTCGGTGTGGCGATCCTCGCCCTGATGATGTGGAGGGTCTACCTGGCCGAGCCGGCAGCCGACATCCTCACCGGCTCGCGGTTCGATCCGTGGTTGTTCCGCGGGGGCCTCTTCCTCGCCGGCTTGGCGACGGTGATGGTCATCGCCGCAGTCACCCATGCCGGATCGCTCACGGGCCGCCTGCTCGGCCATCCGGTCCTCGCCTGGATCGGCACGCGCAGCTACGGCCTCTACCTCTTCCACTGGCCGATCTACCAGATCATCCGTGGCCAGGCCGGCGTGAAGATGAGCCTGGGCCAGTTCCTGCTGGCGATGGCGCTCACCGTCCCCCTCACCGAGCTCAGCTACCGATACGTCGAGCAGCCCGTCCGCAAGGGGGCGATCGGCGCATGGCTGCGGCGGGAGCGCCGGCCTCGCTCGGCGAGCGATTCGTCCAGGCGCACGCCGCTCACGATCGCCGGGATCGTGGCCGCCGTGCTCGTCGTCGGCTCGGGGATCAGCGTCGCAGTGGCCCCCAACCAGTGCGCCGGCGAGGTCGAGTGCACGAGTGAGGCCGGTCGCGAAGCACTCGCCCAGACCACCACCACGTCGGTCGCGCCGCCCGTCGTGACGCCGGCGCCGGACCCGACCCAGACCACGGTGCCCGGCCCGGTCGATCCGGCGGCCACCACGGTGCCCGTGCCGGTCACCACTGCCGTGCCTGCGGGACCGCCTCCGCCGATGGCGATCGGCGAGTCGGTGATGCTCGGTGCGGTGAAGCAGCTGCAGGCCGGTGGGTTCACCGTCAATGCCGACGAGAGCCGCCAGGGGAAGAAGGCCGCCGAGGTGGTGGGGCTGCTCAAGGCGGGCGGGCAGCTCGGGCCCGTGGTGGTGATCCAGTCCGGCACGAACGGCAGTGTGTCGGCCGAGACCTACGACCAGATGATGCAGCACCTCCCGGCCGCCGAGCACCCGACGGTGGTGTTCCTCACCGTCTGGGCCGCGCGCGGCTGGATCGAGGAGAACAACGCGCGCATCGCCGCGCTGCCGTCGAAGTACCCCAACGTGCGGGTGGTCGACTGGAAGGAGCTCGTGGTGAGCGGGCAGGTGCCGGGCCTCTGCAACGACCAGATCCACCTGTGCGCGACCTCGGCGCAGCAGACCTATGCCAATGTGATCTTCGAAGCGATCGGTCGTCCGGACCTCGTCCAGCCCGTCGGCTGACGGCTTCCACTGGCTTCTCACGCGCCCTGGCCAGGCCCTACGCTCCTGGTCATGACTTCCCCCGTACGTGTCGCCGTCACCGGCGCTGCCGGCCAGATCGGCTACAGCCTGTTGTTCCGTATCGCCTCGGGCTCCATGCTCGGGCCCGACACCCCGGTGATCCTGCAGTTGCTCGAGATCACCCCTGCGCTCAAGGCGCTCGACGGGGTGCGCATGGAGCTCGACGACTGCGCCTTCCCGCTGCTGGCCGGTGTGGTGTGCACCGATGACGCCGATGTCGCCTTCGGTGATGCCGATGTGGCCCTGCTCGTCGGTGCCATGCCGCGCAAGGCCGGCATGGAGCGCAGCGACCTGCTCAGCGCCAACGGTGGCATCTTCAAGCCCCAGGGCCAGTCGCTGAGCGCCAACGCGAAGCGCGACGTGAAGGTGCTCGTGGTGGGCAACCCGGCCAACACCAACGCGCTCATCGCGCAGTGCAACGCACCCGACCTCGATCCGCGCTGCTTCACCGCCATGACGCGCCTCGCCCACAACCGGGCGATCAGCCAGCTCGCGGCGCGCACCGGCCAGCCGGTCACGTCGATCACCAACATGACCATCTGGGGCAACCACTCCGTCACCCAGTACCCCGACCTGTTCCACGCCAAGGTCAACGGCCAGAACGCCCACGAGCTCGTGGGTGACCACGACTGGGTCGACAGCACCTACATCCCGACCGTCGCCAAGCGCGGTGCGGCGATCATCGACGCACGCGGCGCCTCCTCGGCGGCCTCGGCGGCGAATGCCGCGGTCGACCACATCCGGTCGTGGGCCCTCGGCACGCCTGCGGGTGACTGGGTGGCGGTGGCGGGCGTGAGCGGCGGCGGCAACGGGGTGGCCGAGGGCCTCGTGTAGGGCGTACCCGGCACCGGCGGCGGCGGGCCG